>JBIIOB010000133.1:0-6087 GCA_044337125.1 Bacteroidia bacterium | reverse complement strand
CTTTTTATCCAACAAAAAACTGCTCTCAATAAATACAATCAATTTCTCATAGCTTTCTTTACTGATACACACTTTCCTACAAGTTGCAGATTCTTTGGGTTGGTAATAATAACTCACATGCATGGCGGTGGAACTTAAAAAGAACAAGGCATTAAAAGCTGTTTTGAATTTTAAATCGGCCCAGGTTTTTGTATTCAAATAAAAACCTTTGTCGCCCCAACCAAATGCTACAAAGCGTGCAAAGGAGCTCCCCGACTGTGTTGCTGTTGGTGATACAAAACTTGTCCAGTCTTTTTGATCATTCTTTAATGGAACCACAATATCGGTATGTACCCCATTCGATAATAAATAAATTTCTACGGCATCTTTTTTACATTCTGTAAAATTGGTGTTTACGGTTACCAATGAAAAGTATATTGCCATTAAAAAATAAATAACAAGCACAACAATGAATGCAAGCAGCATTTTAAACAACACACGAAAAGAATAAAGCATGGTTTGGAGATAGTTGCCAAGTAAACGGAAAGGGGAATAGTTTAGTATGAGGCAATAAAAAAACTAAACAAATAACTAATTTTAGTATCTTCGAATAACCGAAGGTTTTCTCTCCGAAAAAGCGGAAAACTTGTGCCCCCACTGTGAACTAAAAAGAGGGGTCCCGGATTCGAATCCCAGCGGGATCATCATTGGTAAATCAATTGATGCCGCAATGATGGCAGCACACGATTATGCAAAAAAGGGCATGGATAATTCAGAGGTAGGTGTTTTATGGTTAAAAGAACATTCTGGAAATGGACAAGATTTAGATATAAAAACAAAACTAGGTGAAGAGCAGGGATATTTATTTCAAGGAAGTTATATTTCAGGTGAATCAGCTGGGAATTATTTGTTTGGAAAAAACTTAGCATTAGTGGACCTAATCGGAGTCGAATCATTAATTTCCTGTTTACCTTTCCGTTTTTCCGCTTTTTCGGAGAGATAAACTACGAACCACCGAAGGTTTAAATTTACAAAAAAGCTTCCCATAAGCAAAAGTTTCATCCTAAAATCAAGCATTTTGCAGTGAAAATTAATTCCCTCTTCTATCCTTAAAACACTAAATTTGGAAATCGAACAAACAACACCTTAAATACATGATTGATTATACGAATTGCAGCATCGAAAAAGTATCGGTGCACCATATAGGAAACAAAACAAATGATGAGGAATTAATTTTATCCAAATCCATGTTGGATATTTCGGATGATAAATTGAAAGATTTATTGATGCGTTTTTTTATTTTTCCCATGACCTCCAACGAGTTGTTTTCATTCACCTTTACCAACCAGGATTTTAAATTAAACCCGCTTTATAATTTTGCTTTGCAGCTGTTTGATACACCAGCTAATTTTCACAATCAAACACTCAACATCAGTAAACATCTATACGAAGTATCCAATCACCCCCAAATAAAATCGGGTGATTTGTTCATTAGCTATTTTAAAGGTGTTTCCATTGATGGTGAAACCGTAGATGCCGTTGGAATTTTTAAATCCGAAAACCGACAAACCTTTTTAAAGTTGGATGCCAAAGGCAATAATTTTTCATTGGATTGTGATGATGGTATCAACATTGAAAAACTGGACAAAGGTTGTTTGATTTTGAATACCGACCTCAAAAATGGATTAAAAATTAGTATTGTAGATAAATCCAATAAATCATCGGAAGCACAATTTTGGAAAGATCCCTTTTTAATGCTCAAGCCTTGTGTCGATGAATACCACCATACCAAACAGTTTTTAGACATTACCAAAAACTATGTTACCAAACAATTGGCAGAGGAATTTGAAGTTACCAAAGCAGAGCAAATAGATGTATTGAACCGCTCCATGGAATATTTCAAAAAACATGATACGTTTGAAAAAGAGGAATTTGAAAAAGAAGTGTTACAAGATACAGGCGTCATCAAATCCTTCCGCAAATACGATGAAGCGTTCCGCGAAGAAAATGACATTGAACTGGAAGATTCATTTGAAATATCTGCACAAGCAGTAAAAAAACAAGCACGTGTTTTTAAGAGTGTATTAAAGCTGGATAAAAATTTCCATATTTATATTCATGGCGACAAAGACCTTATTGAACAAGGTGTTGATAAGGACGGCCGAAAATATTACAAGATTTATTTTGATAAGGAATTCTAAATAAAAATTGTAAAACAAAAACGCCCCTTCCAAAAATGGAAGGGGCGTTTTGTATAAATGTATTTTCCTATTTACTTAAGATCTTAAACTCTGTTCTACGGTTCATTTGACGACCTTCATCGGTATCGTTTGTAGCAATTGGTTGTTCCTCGCCATAACCAGCAGATGTTAATCTGTCGGCTGCGATGCCTTTACCAATTAAATACGTTACCACTGCTTTTGCACGGTTGTCGGATAATTTTTTGTTGTAATCATCCGCACCTTTTGAATCGGTATGTCCACCAATTTCAATTTTTAAAGTAGGAACATCTTGCAATAATTTTGTTAAACGCTCCAACTCATTTGTTGATTCAGGGCGTAATGTTGCTTTGTCGAAATCAAAGAAAATGTTTTTCAAAATGATCTTACTTCCAACCGCAACATTTTTCAATTCAACATCTTTTGTCACTTCCTGGAAAGCAGCTGTTGCTGGAATATCAAAGTTTTCGGAGTGAAACAAATAACCTTCTTTTTTAACCGCAATACCGTAATTACGACCTGCTGGTAATGAAACCAAGTATTTACCCGTTGCACTGTTTGACGTAAATGTTGCCACTACCATGTTCTTAGTATTATCCACTAACTCAATAGTTGCTTCTAATGGTTTCTTGGTCATTGCATCCGTAATAACACCTTTTAAAATCGTTAACTGTGCTTCTTTGATTTGCATCACTGGCGCAATTACTGTTTCTTTAACTGGTGCTGTTTGACTTGCCAATAAATTATCTTCATTGTTCATTACCATTGGTTTTTCAGCACCAAGGAATGTTACCATGTAAATATCTTTTTCGCCATATCCATTTCCATTGATGGAAGCATAATAACCATGTTTACCACTTGCCGATACAACAAAGAAAACGTCATCATCAGGCGTATTTACTGGATAACCTAAATTTTCGGGTGTGCTCCATGTTTTGGTTACATCATCGTACACCGATTTGAAAATATCATAACCACCCATTGTTTTGTGCGCTTGTGAACTAAAGTACATCGTACGTCCATCGGGATGGATATAAACACCTTCTTCGCCATATTTTGTATTAATGGTTGGTCCAAGGTTTACTGCTTTTCCCCATTTCCCTTTTTCATCCATGGTGCTCATGTAAATATCACGGTCACCCATTCCATCCGGACGATTACTTACAAAGAACAATCGTTTTCCATCCGATGCCAATGATGCTGATGATTCATGGTAATCGGTATTTACATTTTTATTCATGCGCTCTGGCTTGCTCCACAATGAACCTTTTAAATCACATTCAAAAATATTTCCATTTCCTTTTTCATCAATGTAAATCAATAACTTTTGACCATCCGGTGCTAAACCCATTGTTGCATCATGTCCTTCGGTATTGATAGGTTTACCAATATTTTGTGCGGTACTCCATTTTCCTCCTCCTTTATTAAACGACACATAAATATCTTCGAATGGCTCATTCAAGTATTCATCCATTCCACCACCTGTTGTTCCTGCTCTACGAGAAGTGAACATTAGCACCGATTCATCGGCAGAAATGATAGGACCATACTCAGGATAAGAAGTATTGATTTCTGGACCTACGTTGTCAATGAATACACGAATCGGATTTTTAACCAAATCTTTTCCTGTATTACATTCTTCAATATGTTTATTTACATCTTCAATAATCTCCACAAACTCACTTGGTTTCGTAATAGTTGATTGGAACTTTTTAAACTCCAAAATTGCTTTGTCCCATTGCATATCCAAATGATACGCTTTTCCCATTACATAGTGTATTTGAGGATCAACATTAGCATCCAATTGCAATGCTTTTTCCAAAAAAGGAATTGATTTTAATTTTGTACTTGAGTACAAATAACATTTACCAATTTTATAATTTAGCAATGCATTGTTCGGATTAAATTTATTCGCTAATAAATACGGATCCAAAGCCTGACGATAAAACACAGAGCCTTGTGCAAACAAATCATCACCTATCTCTAAGTTCTTCTTTGCTTCTTTATAACCATCTTTATTATCCTTAAAATTATCTTTTGTAAATTCTACATTTTGTGCAAACGCATTTGCCGTTAGTAAAATGGATAGTATATAGAATATTTTTTTCATGTCTTTATTTTTTATAATCGCTTAAAGCAAGAGTTTGTAATTGAAAACAATTTGGTTAAATGTATTATTTACAATCGCCTGTGTAATTTTTTGCTGATTCAACACCTAGTTCAATTGCTTTTTTCCAATCTTCGCAAGCACCAGCATTATCACGAATCATCTCTTTTGCAATTCCTCTATTTAAATAAGCATAACCATAATCGTTTACCAACTGAATTGCTTTTGTACAATCATCAATTGCACCTTTGTAATCTTTCGATTTGTATTTTGCACTTGCTCTGTTATTATAAGCGTATGCATAATCTTTTTTCAACTCAATTGCTTTGTTAAAATCTTCAATTGCTCCTTTGTAATCGCCAGCATCTACTTTTGCACTACCTCGGTTATTATAAGCAACATAATAATCTTTTTGCAATTTAACAGCTTCGGTATAATCGCTGATTGCGCCTTTAAAATCACCTTTTTTACGTTTTGCACTCGCAATATTATTGTAGATAAAAGGCAATTCAGAATTTGAAATCAATGCTTTGTTATAATCACTAATTGCACCATCAATATCTTCCAACATACGTTTAGCACTACCTCTATCGTTGTATGCATAAGCATAATCCGGTTTTATTTTTATAGCGCTCGTAAAATCATCGATAGCACCTTTGTAATCTTTGTTTTCGAATTTTATTCCACCACGGTAGTAAAATGCTTGTGCATAATCACTTTTAATCTCAACCGTTTTGCTATAATCTTCAGTAGCACCTGTTTTATTGCCCAATGCGTATTTTGATTGTCCTCTGCTAAAATAGCTATCAGCACTTTGAACAATAGTTAATGCTTTGTCAAAATCAGCAATTGCTCCATTGTAATCTTTCATTTCAAATTTTGTAGCACCTCTATTATAGTAAGCACGCTCAAAATCTGGTCGCAACGTAATTGCTTGATTAAAATTAATGATTGCACCTTGAAAGTTTTTCACTTTAAAATCTTCGATACCTGCATTGTAAAATTTTTCGGCATCCTGCGAACCATCATCCAGCACTTTTGCCTTGATAATAGTATCGGTTTGTGCATTTATACTCCCAGCTAATGCAAAGGCACAAATAACAGAAAAGAATAGTTTTTTCATAATTATATTCATTTTAGAATACCCTAAATATAATAAGATTTTTCAAGAAAATGCAAGCCAATAAAAGGACACAAATCATTTTAAATGGGCTTTTTTTATTAAAATGTCCAAAAATCGGATATCAATGGCGCTATTTTATAAAAACTAGGGCAATTCAGCTTAAAACAGGATGAAAATTGAGGCTAAATCGCACCATAATTTATGTTTCAATACCCGAACAAATTTGTTAAGTTTGTGTTAGTTAAACAAAAACAAACATGAAAAGCACCTTTCTTAAAATTTCATTTATAACACTGTCAGCATTCGTATGGAGTTGTTCCGATAACAAAACGACAGAAACAAAAACATTCAGTGCTCAAGAAATAGAGCAAGAATCAAAAAAAGCAAATGCTTTTTTTGATCGTGTATTTGATGCTGAAGTAGATAGAAGTCCTTGGCAACAAGCTACCCTTGGAATAAAAAAAGACTTTGACAAATGGGATGATATCAGTGAGGCCTTTTCAGCAAAAAAAATTGAATTCACAAAAGGTTATTTGGATAGTTTAAAAAGCATCAATTTTGAAGCATTGGATGAGCAAACAAAAATTAGTTACCGCTTGTTCGAAGACGCTTGTAAAGAAAAAATTGCCAATTACAAATGGCACCTCCACGATTACCCA
>JBIIOB010000132.1:0-6104 GCA_044337125.1 Bacteroidia bacterium | reverse complement strand
CACTATGATGTGGTGTTTCCTAATAGTTCCATGCGTATTACCAAATCAGGTAATTATCTTTTAAAAGTATACGATAGTGGCGACCCCGAAAGTGTGGTAATTACCAAACGTTTTTTTGTATATCAAAACAAAGTGATGGTAACTGCCCGTGTATCAGGAGCAAGCATCATTGCCGATAGAAACTACAAACAAGAAATTGATTTTACCATTAACCATACTGGTTATAATATTCTAAATCCTTATGCCGATTTAAAAGTAGTAATCACTCAAAACAACCGTTGGGACAATGCAAAAAAAGGATTAAAACCCTTATTTGTTAAAGATCATGAATTGGTCTATGATTATGACGAAGACAATGTATTTACTGCAGGAAATGAATATCGTTATTTTGATATAAAAAGTATTCGATATTTGTCGGAGCGTGTGTATAAAGCAAGTATTGATTCTATGGGTAATCAAATTACACTATACAATGACGACAAAAGAACATTCAAACGTTATTATTCTCAATCAGACATAAATGGTAAATACCTCATTAAAACACAAGAAGGAAAAGATAGCAACCGTGAAGCAGACTATTGTTATGTGAAGTTCTTTTTGCCTAATGATGAAGTATTTATGAATGGCAATCTATATGTATTTGGAGCTTTTAATAACTGGGCTTGCACCAAAGAAAACTTAATGAAATACAACCCTACTCGTTTTGGTTATGAATGTACTTTGTATTTAAAACAAGGATATTACAATTATGAATATGCATTTTTAAAGGATGGAAGTTTGGAAGCTGACAATACCGTAATTGAAGGAATGCATTACGAAACTGAAAATGACTATACCATTTATATTTACCACAAACAACAAGGAACGTTTTATGATCAATTGATTGGTGTAAAACGATTGAATTCGATGAAGGATTATTAGATGGGAGATATTAGATTTTAGACATAAGATAATAGAGCAAAAAAAATCAACACAGAGTAGCAGAGCACACGGAGGCTCACAGAGCAATACGTAGCTTGTCATTCTGACTGAAACGAAGAAACCCTATCCCTACCCAAAATCCCTTACCTGTTTAAAACCTTTTGGCTTAATACTTGTTTATTAGCTAATAAAATACTTAATATTGTAATAAGTAAGCAAATCCTAAAACTTAATTGATATGGGAGCACAAGCAACACAAATAACACACGGAATAAAAATAAGTGTAGAAACTAAATACCAACCGGAACATTCATCGGTTGAGCATCGTCACTTTTTATTCTCGTACCGCATAACCATCGAAAATAATAGTGATTATACAGTTCAATTACTTTCACGCCATTGGGATATTTTTGATTCCAGCTCGGAATACGATACCGTAGACGGACCAGGAGTAGTAGGTGAACAACCAACATTGGAGCCAGGCGAAATTTTTGAATACGAATCGGCATGCAGCTTAACTACCGATATTGGTAAAATGAAAGGAACGTATTTAATGGAACGGAAAATTGACAAAGCGCGTTTTTATGTAAACATTCCTGAATTTGAATTGATGATGCCTCAACGCCTAAACTAATCTCCAAAAACATATAAATAAAAACACAGCCCTTCAGCTGTGTTTTTTTATGCGCTTTAAACAGAATAATTAATCGTCCCAATCATGGTAATTGCCACCGCTGGATGATTCCATATCTTTTGTTGCAAGAGGTAGTTTTGCATACGTACCCACACAAGCAAAATTCGTTTTATCAATTCGCCTGTACCTGTAATCCAAGCCAATAAAATAATTCAACCAAAAAGTGGATTGAAAACCCAGATGAACTTTACGCTCTACTTTATTAATTTCTAAAACAGGACCACAAGATATACCTGTAAAACCAATTCCTGTTTGCAATTCGCCATAAAACCGTAGGCGTTTTTTACTGAACTCAATACCACCATCAATGCTGTAAGGAACATTTTTTATATTCCAATAAGCAAGTTCCATTGCAAATGAAAAATGTCTTTTTTCGCCTCCAAAATTATAGTGCAACATAGGACCAATTGTCCATACCATTTGCCCAACAGCTTTGAAACCAAAGCTGAATACAAGTAAAAATATAAATAGGATTATCCGTTTCATTTATTTTTTTTAAATGAGGTAGTATAAATTTACAAAAAATAATAAATACCTGTACCTTTTTCATTGTTTTACGTTATACTTAAAAAGCAAACTATGAAATCCATCCTATTAGTACTTTTAGCAAGCATTTGTTCGCAGTTAACATTTGCACAAACACAATCCAAACACTTTGTTTATTATCCATCCAATAAAGCTACAATCTCGCAAGCATCCATTAAACTGTTGGATTCAATTGTTGCTTTTCTAAAAAACAGTAAGTCGTATAGCATTCAACTGATTGGCCATACCGATAATACTGGTGATGAAACAAAAAACCAAGAGCTTTCGGAAGCACGTGCAAAAAGCATTTCAGATTATTTTACAAACAAAGGTTTAACGCCATCAAAAATTACTAGCTCTGGTTTGGCTTCGGCTCAACCGAATGGAGACAATAAAACAGAAGAAGGAAAAGCAAAAAACAGAAGAACAGAGATTACGATTCAAGCCACTGAAAAAATAATTGCAAAAAAAGCAGAGGCTCCAATTATAGAAGAATCTGCTCCTATTCCATCTAAACAGGGGACATCTATTCAAAAAAGTGATTTAAAAGTAGGAAACTCATTAGTGCTTAAAAACATGAGTTTTGAAGGTGGAACAGATAATCTATTAATGGAAGCAAAACCTTCATTGGAAAGTTTGTTAAGTACCATGAAAAATAATCCAACACTAGAAATTGAAATTGCTGGACATGTTTGTTGTGCCGATGATATGCCATTGTCAATTGCAAGAGCAAAAGCTGTGCATGATTATTTAATTAGCAAAGGAATTGATAAGAGCAGATTAAAGTACGTTGGTTATAGCAGAAACAAACCCATTGGTAGTGATGCTACCGAAGAAGGTAGAAAACAAAACAGAAGAGTAGAGATTACTATTTTAAAAGAGTAAAGAAACGATGGTTTAATTAGGTGATATAATGAAGAGAAAAAATATCAATTTGAAAACCAATTTATCTTAGTAGCTATCTATCAAAACAGTCGACTTTGTAGATATACATTTCTACAATCTGGAAAAATTTTAAACTAACATAATACTACAATTACTTGTTAAGGAAACAATTTATTCTATTTGACGAAATAGAATTTAAATTGACACCCTATTATTGAATATGCATACCATGCAGTTGTGATCTCGTTAAATCAAAATAAAAGTCCCGAATTGTATCGGGACTTTTTGTTTATTATTGAACAACGATTTTGCTGTAACTATTTTTTTTATCTTCTCCTAAAAGCTGAATAAGATATACTCCAGCAGGCAAATTCTCTCTTTCAATGGATATCTGTTTGCCCGAAAAATGAATTGTTTTCATTTCTTTACCAAACATATCCGTTATTTTAATAGTAGCATTTTTTTGTTCTTTAGTAAATGCTATTGTAGTGAGCGATGAAAATGGATTTGGAAAAATTTTAGCAGGAAATTGTTCTGTAATTTCTTCAATGCCAGTCACCTCTAATAAAGGACGTATCCACATTCCACTCCAAAGAGTTCCTGCACAAATTGTTGAACCATTAATCGCCAGTGATTGCACATTTCGGTTTGCCAATCCCGAACTCACATCAGTCCAGCTACTGCCATTATTAGTTGATAAAAACACTCCTGAATTGCTCCCAGCTATAATATTTGTTCCATCTACAATAATCGTGTTTATATTCAAGTTCGTTAAACCAGAATTTACAGCTGACCAGGAACTTCCTCCATCAGTAGATGCAAATATGCCTGCACCCGTTGTTCCTGCAAAAATAGTTAATCCACTCACAGCCAATGCTGAAATAGTTGTGTTAGATGGTAGTCCCGTATTCACTGCAGTCCAAGAGACACCATTATCAGTTGATAAAAACACACCATATTCAGTTCCAGCAAAAACATCTGTTCCCATCACAGCCATAGATGCTATTATGTAAACCGTATTAGGAATGCCATTATTAGCAGGAGCCCAATTGGATGCATTGTCATCCGAAATAAAAACACCTGTCCCAAATGTCCATGCACCATAGGTGCCTGCAAAAAGAGTAGAACCATTTACTGCGAATGATTCAACAAACAGACTTGTCAACCCTGTGTTGGAAGGCACCCATGTATTACCGCTGTTGGTGGATTTAAATACTCCTGCTCCGTATGTTCCAGCGTATATACCAGTTCCGTCTTTCGCTAAAGCCATTATATCATTCTGAGTCAATCCATTGTTAATCGCAGCCCAAGAGTTTCCATTATCCGTAGAAGAATACATACCATCAACATATGAACCTACATAAACAACTCCACCTTCAACTAGTAACGAACTCGCTGAGGTATTTGAAAGTCCATTATACAACTTACTCCAAGTACTTCCATTAGTATTAGAAAAAAAGACACCACCTGCCCCATTTTGTGTCAAAGCAAAAATGTTTGATCCGCTTGCGGCCAAAGAACGAATATTTAATACTGGAATACCAGTATTAACTGCATTCCACGTAGCTGCATTATTAGTCGACATAAAAACACCGGCCAAAGTTCCTGCAAAAATATTTGCACCTATTACTGATAAACAATGAACGGATAGACTCGTTAAACCAGAATTAGCAGGTGCCCAAGAAGCTCCATCATTCGTAGATAAAAACACTCCTCCTCCACTTGTCCCTGCATATATATTTGTCCCACTAATTGTCAGAGAACCTACCCCATACCCCATCAATCCATTATTCACAGAGATCCATGTTGCCCCCTGGTTAGTTGAAACAAACACCCCATTGTTAGTTCCAATATATGTTTTTGAACCACTGAAAGCAAAGCACCGAACTCTTGTAGCAACTGGCAAGCCACCACTTGCCAAGGACCATGATATTCCATTATTTGTTGACAGATAAGCTCCACTGTCAGTCCCCACATAATCATAAACACCATCAGTAGCTACCGAACGCAGATAATAATGAGCAGGGAGGCCTGCATTTGCAAAGGCCCATGAACTACCATTATTGAGTGAAACATAAACGCCTCCTGTATCTGCAAGTGCCAGTAATTTTGTTCCGCTGATTGCTAAATCAGATATCAAATAATCCGACAAACCATTATTAACTGCAGACCATTGTGCGCCATTGTTTGCAGTCATAAAAATGCCGCCTCCATATGTGCCCACAAAAACATTGCCCCCAGCTCCCACAATGCTACTTATTTGTCTTCCCGAGGGTCCATTAGTTTGTTGCCATTGAGCTGATGCAACAATTACATTTAATGTAATCATCGCTAATAAAATTATTTTTTTCATAATAGAAATGCTTTGTTTTTTAACAAATATAATTGGCAAGTCTATTACAGAAAAAACATATTTCTTCAATTTTATACATGTCTAGTTTCATTATTTGTTTTAAATGTATTGATTTTTAAGGGTTGCTTATTTCTAAATTTCATTGCAATGAACATAAAAAAGGCGTTTTATAACAAGGAGAGGCTTTCTCAGAAGCATGAAAAAAAAAAGAAAATCTTTTAAATTTTATACATGTCTAGCTTCAGCTGAAGAGCTGAAAATGTTGTAATAGGATGATAAAGTGATGGAGTGATGAGAAAAAATAAAAGAGAATAAATGCCAGCTTGAAAATTCAAACTGGCATTTTTAATATTAACCAATCACAATAAACTTACTTTTTAATTATCTTATAGGTACGAGATGCTTTGCCCTGAACGGTTAAAAAATAGAATCCTGTTTCCACCTGTTGAAGTGATAATTGTGTTTCTAACTCTTTAAATGTTCCTGTTTCTAATTGTCTTCCTAAATTATCACTTAACACATAAGTGTATCCAATAATTTTATTTCCAGCATTTACGGTAAATACATCGGTAGTTGGATTTGGGTAGATAACCAAATTAGAAAGCAAATCAATATCATCAATGGCACTATACGTTACCGGAATTACAATACTTGAATTGGTACAACCAAATGCATCGGTAGCCACAACCGAATAATTTGGTTGTACCAATTCAAGTATTGTAATTC
>JBIIOB010000131.1:0-6115 GCA_044337125.1 Bacteroidia bacterium | reverse complement strand
GCAGAAATATATTGGCTGCTAACGTTGCCATCAATCTCTACTTCACCACCTTTTAAAGTACTACCTTTAATTTTTAAAGGTGGGAAACCATCTTTCTCAGTATAGGTAATTTCAGCACCTAATGTTCTTAGAGCATCTACCAAAATACCTATTGGTCGAAGTTTCATACGGTCGCTACCAGTAAGTATTCTAGTTCCTTGTTGAGTAGAAAAAAATGCAGTAAGGAAACGCATACTGGTTCCTGCTGGTCCTACATTATAGATTTGTTCAGAGGTTGAATTACTTAAACATGTTTTTAAAATTTCATTTAAGCTTACAGTGTCTTGAGCTTTAGCCAAGTTATTAATTTCAAATGGTTCTGAACACAATGCTTGTATTATCAAGGCTCTATTGCTTTCACTTTTGGAGGCCGTTAAATTAATTGTGCCTTTTAATTTTTTTGAGGGGTGCGAGAGTTTATAGGCCATTATTTCTTTAGCTTAGTTTGTTCTGAATAATATTTTAATGAATCGATAATCATATCGGCAGTGGCAGTTTTGTTTATTTCACATTTGCCAATTTCGCTTAATAAGGCAAAATTGATATCTCCTTTATCATTTTTCTTATCATGTTTCATCAACTCAATCAATCGATGTTTGTCCATCTCCTCAATTTTGATGGATTTATAAGTTGATAAAATAAAATCTGTAATTTCTTCCAATTCATTTTTTTTCAACTTGCAGATTTTGTGCGATAAATAGGCTTCACAAACCATTCCAATAGCAATGGCTTCACCATGCAGCAAATGTTTTTTATTACTATGTTCAAGAGAAAATGTTTCTAATGCATGACCAATGGTATGCCCAAAGTTTAATGTTTTACGCATCCCTTGTTCTGTAGGATCAATAGAAACAATATTGTTTTTTATTTGAACCGAAGTTTCAATTAAACTATCAAATGTATTTAGGTTTGAAAAATCAGCTGCTTTTATGGTATTCCAATAAGATTTTTCGGCAATTAAACCATGCTTGATGATTTCCGCAAATCCTGATAACAGTTGCCTTTTATCCAGTGTATTTAAAAATTGACTATTGATAAATACAGCTTGAGGATTATTAAATACACCAATTTCATTTTTTAAATGATTTAGGTCAATTCCTACTTTTCCACCAACAGAAGCAACCACTTGGGATAATAGAGTAGTTGGGATATTTATAAAATCGATTCCTCGCTTAAAAGTGGATGCAATAAATCCTCCCATATCACCAATTACGCCACCACCAATGTTTATAAACAACGATTTTCTATCCGCACCATATTCGCTTAAGGCAGTCCAAATTTGTGTACATACTTCAATGTTTTTACTCTCTTCACCGCTGTCGATTTCAATAATTTCTGCACTTTCAAAATACTCTACTTTTTCAACAAGTTGTGGGTAGCAATGTTTTAAGGAGTTTTCATCAACTAAAATAAATAGTTTAGAATATTTCGTTTTTGATTGTTTGAAAAAACGATTTATTTCCTTTGTAATGTCATTAGAAATAAAGATGGAATAGGTCTTGGACTTGATTTCTGCCATAATCTTTTTAGCTTGAAGCAAATATAATTAAGTATAAGGAAATTAACGACTATTATTTACTTAAAACGCATTTTAAATAGTGGTTTTCGTTTAATAAAATCAAAAAGCGTTTCTTATATTTGTGGGCATAAACTTCAGAAAAATGTTATCTTTCAATAATACAGAAATTGCCTTTTCAGGCAAGACTAACAAAGACTTAAATCGTTCCTATTGGTTGTTTAAAATGGTTTCCAATTCCACTTTTGTTAATATAGGAAAATCATTGACGACCTTTGCTATCAATACGCATCTTCCCATTAGAGGTGTTATTAAAGCTTCAATTTTTAAACAGTTTTGTGGTGGTGAGGACATTAATGAATGCAGTAAAACAGTTCAAGAATTAGGTCGATTTAATATTGGAACTATTCTAGATTACTCAGTAGAAGGCAAAGAAACTGAAAAGGATTTTGATGCCTGTGCCCAGGAGACAATTGCCACAGTTCATAAAGCTAAAAATGATAAACACATACCATTTTGTGTATTTAAAGTGACTGGTATGGCTCGTTTTGCAATTTTAGAAAAAGTTACTGCTAAGCAAACCTTAACACCTGATGAGCAAGCTGAATTTGAACGAATTCAAAATCGTGTTAATAATGTTTGTAAAACCGCACATGATGCAGGAATGCCAATATTTATTGATGCTGAGGAAACCTGGATACAGCAAGCTATAGATGATTTAGCCAATCAAATGATGGCTAAATATAATTTAGAAAAGCCAATCGTTTATAATACCTTTCAATTGTATCGAAAAGATCGTTTGGCATATTTAAAAGAATCATTTTCGATGGCTCAAAGTGGAAATTATTACTTAGGTGCTAAGTTGGTACGTGGAGCATATATGGAAAAGGAACGTGAACGTGCTTCATTACTTGGGTATCCATCTCCAATTCAAGATACCAAAGAGAATACTGATAAAGATTATGATTTGGCTGTTCAGTTTTGCATTGAGCATGTCGATAAAATTGCCCTTTGTGCAGGTACACACAACGAAAAAAGTTCAATGGATTTGGCATTGCTGATGCAAAGTAAAAACATTGCCTTAAACAATTCTAATATTTATTTTTCTCAGTTATTAGGGATGAGCGATCATATTAGTTATAATCTTGCGAATGCGGGATTTAATGTTGCTAAATATGTTCCTTATGGCCCAGTTCGTGAAGTGTTACCCTATCTGATTCGCAGAGCTCAAGAAAACACATCAGTTAAAGGACAAACTGGTCGTGAATTAAGTTTAATCATTAAGGAAAAAGAACGTAGAGCAAAATAATTGATTCTTATTTCATCGTTTGCTTCGGTTTATTTGTAGTTTTTTTGTTATTTTAGTGGTAAATCAGAGAATACTATCATCTGAATTTGCACTATGAAAACATATTCCAATACACTCCTGTTTCTTTTTTTAATTTCAATTTTATTTGTTGGTTGTATCGGCAATCGAAAATTGATAAACGATGAAATTGTTTTCAATGATGGGAACTCTCAAACGGGAACCATACTGCAATCCGACTCAGCTAGTATAAAAATTAAGAAGATGGATGAGTCCGTTGTTTCCATCCCATGGTCGAATATTGATACCATTCACGGAAAAAAACTGAAGACACTTTGGCTTGGAGTCAATTCAGGTTATTACAAGGCTCCTTATTTTTCGGTTTTTAGAAATGAAAAGATGGTTGCAGAAAATTTTGGAATGCAATTCAAACTGGGTTTAGCACTTCGAGGAGATAAATTGTTCTATTTTAATTTAACCACCATACCAGCCCGACCTTATGCTGTTACTAAAATTGGACTAGGTTTTCAACGTTATATCGGTAAAACTACCTATATCGGTAAGAATAGTTATTTCTGGGGTGCTGAGTTGAATTTGATGAATGCAAAATATAATAATAGTTCTCAAGCTACTCTTGAGCCTTTTACTGGGTATGAGCGTAAGTTACAAGAACACATTCGTGTTCATTTTAAATTGGGTTTGCAATTTAATATGGCTAACAAAAACACTCAAACTGGCGTTAATGCTACAATTGGGTTTCATTTTATGAGACGCAATTTTAAAAGGTACTATCAAACACTTAATAAAGAACATAGATTGCCTCGACTATGAGAAATTGGTTTTTAATTTGTTTTTTGATTATTACACTGAATGTTAATTCCCAAAATGGAAATATAATATTCAATGATACAATTGTGCATACATTGGTAATTGAAACTAAAATTCCTAATTGGTTCGAAACAGTCGAAAACGATTTTCAACAAAACTTCGATCATCCCGATTTGTATCCAGAAATTTATCGTCCCTGCTCTGTATCATGGGATGGTATATTGCTCTCTAATTGTGGCTTTCGGGAGAAAGGGAATGCATCCAATTCACTTACAAATTTTGGAAAGAAAAAACCTTTTAAAATTGCTTTTGATGAGTTTGATAATAATCAAACCTTGGATGGATTGAAAAAAATCAATTTGAATAATTTCACAAACGATCCCTCCTTAATGCATGATGTAATTTCATTTAAATTATTTCGTGATGCTGGTTTGGTTGCTTCTAGAACTTCATATGCTAAATTGATTATTAATGGTGAATATATTGGGTTGTATGTTATCATTGAAAATGTAGATAAAACATTTTTAAAAGCACATTATGGCGGGGCAAATAATGATGGGAATTTATACAAAACAGATAGAGGTGCAGCAGTCTATTTAAATTGGTTGGGTAGTTCCTCTTCCGGATATAAGGACCAAGGCCTTAAATTGAATACAAATGATAGCATTGACGATTGGACGCAACTTATAAATTTTATAGATTTTATTAATAATAATTTTGATGCTGATTTTAAACAGCAGTTGGAAAGTAAATTTGATGTTCATGCTTATCTGAAAATTCTTGCAATTGAAAAATGTGTTAGAAGCTGGGATAGTTATTGGGGGGGCGGAAATAATTTTTATTTATATGAGCATCCAGATGGAATGATTCGTTGGATTCCTTGGGATATGAACGAAACCTTTCAGGATATTAAAATTATTAGCGGAACCTCCCAGTTAGATGGATATTTAGTTCCTACCAATAAATTTGATGTGCGTCCATTGGTAAAACGAATTTTCGAAATCCCAGAATTCAAAACAGAATATTTAAATTATGTCTGTGAATTGGTTAACAGCAATTATTCATTGAAGAATTTAGGCCAATATATAGTGGATAGGCATGATTTAGTTGATAGGCCTTACCTTGAGGACCCCTATCGATATAATTCGTATGAAGCTTTTAAAAATTCCTTGACAGAATATAATCAAGATGAAGTTTCAATTACACATTCAGGTTATGTTTTGCGTTTAAATTATCCTGGAATTTTTCCATTTATTCAATCACAGCGAGAGTGGGCGGTTGAGCAGATAAATGCTTGGGAAATGGAATGCAATATTGAGGATCATTCTATATATGATTTGTTTGTTTATCCAAATCCTGCGTCAGACTATATTCAAATAAATAATTTAGGTGGTGGATTTGAATATGCACAATTCTTATTATACGATTTTACGGGAAGAATTTGTAGAAAAACTGATTTTGAAATAATGGAAGGTGAAAGCTATCGCTTTTTTTTAGATGGAATTCCTGGAGGAATTTATATTCTGCTTAAAAATTCGGCAGATGGAAAATTGGGTAGAGCAAAAATAATTGTTCGATAAAAAAAGCCCTTCCAAATTGGAAGGGCTTTTAACTTATTTCACATTGTGATATACTTTCTGAACATCATCATCTTCTTCCAGTTTATCTACTAATACCATTAATTCAGTCATTTGTTCATCTGTTAATTCAACAGTAGAGGTTGGGATTCGCTCAAGTTCAGAGCTGATTACAGTAATATTTGTTTTTGCCTCTAATGCTTTTTGCATTGCGCCAAAATCTGTAAATGCAGTGTAAACAATGATTTCATTTTCATCACTTTCAATTTCTTCAGCACCAAAATCAATTAATTCAAACTCGAACTCTTCCATATTGATGTTCTCATTTTTAATTGTGAAAACACCTTTACGCTCAAATAGATAGTCCAATGATCCCGTTTTTCCTAACTCACCACCATTACGGTTAAAATTCATACGAACATTAGCAACAGTACGTGTTGGATTATCAGTTGCACATTCAATTAAAATGCCTATTCCAAAAGGCCCTTTACCTTCATAAATAACTTCCTCTAGCCCTTTTTCATCTTTTGATGAAGCTCTCTTTATTGCTGCATCAATACGATCTTTTGGCATGTTTATACCTTTCGCATTTTGGATTGCAACCCGTAAACGAGAATTCCCATTCGGATCTGGGCCGCCTAATTTTACTGCAATAGCAATCTCTTTTCCTGCTCTAGTAAAGCCTTTCGCCATTTTGTCAAAGCGAGCAAACATTTTATGCTTACGTTTTTCGAATATACGTCCCATGATGTTAAATATTAAATTAAAAAGTAGGCAAATTTAGTAAAATATTGAATTAAATCAATTTAAAGAAGCTTGTAAAATCCCAAGTTTCTCCATAAAAACAAC
>JBIIOB010000130.1:0-6179 GCA_044337125.1 Bacteroidia bacterium | reverse complement strand
CCTCATAATTTAACAGAGATTATCAGTGCAACTGTTGCTTATATCGATAACAGAGAAATTGATGTTGCTGGTTTAATGCAATATGTAAAAGCTCCAGATTTCCCAACTGGCGGTATCATTTACGGATACGAAGGTGTGAAAGAAGCATTCCATACAGGAAGAGGTCGTATCATCATGCGTGCAAAAACAAATGTAGAAATTACAGATGCTGGTCGCGAACGCATTATCGTTAACGAAATTCCTTACCAAATCAATAAAGCAGAGATGATTCGCAAAACAGCGGATTTAATCAATGATAAAAAAATTGAAGGAATCTCTGATATCCGTGATGAATCGGATAGAGATGGTATGCGTATCGTTTATGAAATTAAACGCGATGCGATTACAAATGTAGTATTGAATAATTTATTTAAGTATACTGAATTACAAACTTCTTTTAGTGTAAACAATATTGCTTTGGTTGGTGGACGACCAATGATGTTGAACTTAAAAGACATGATTGTTCATTTTGTTGATCACAGACATGATGTTGTAATCCGTAGAACGAAATTTGAATTATCGCAAGCTGAGAAGCGTGCACACATCTTACAAGGTTATTTAATTGCCTTAGATCATTTAGATGAAGTAATTAAATTGATTCGTGAATCAGCAACACCATCCGATGCACAAGACGGATTGATGAGTAACTTCGGATTGAGCGAGCTTCAAGCAAAAGCAATCCTTGAAATGCGTTTACGTGTTTTAACCGGACTTGAAAGAGATAAGATTAAAGCGGAATACGATGAATTAATGAAGTTAATTGATTACTTAAAATCATTGTTGAACGATGAAGCAATGCGTATGCAAGTAATTAAAGATGAATTGGCTGAAATCAAGGAAAAATATGGCGATGAGCGTAAATCAGAAATTGTTTATGCCGCTGGTGATTTCAAAATAGAAGACATGATTGCCGATGAAGAAGTTGTTGTTACAATTTCTCATATGGGTTATATCAAACGTACCATGTTGAGCGAATACCGCACACAAGCACGTGGTGGTAAAGGAGCAAAAGGAAGTACAACACGTGACGAAGACTTTATTGAACATTTGTTTACTGCATCAACACATAATTATTTATTGTTGTTTACTGAACAAGGTCGTTGTTTCTGGATGCGTGCATTTGAGGTTCCAGAAGGAAACCGTCAATCAAAAGGACGTGCTATCCAAAACTTGATCAATATTCCAAGTGATGATAAAGTGAAAGCATTCATCAATGTGAAGAACTTAAACGATGAAGAGTACATCAATAATAACTACATTATTATGTGTACTAAAAATGGTATCATCAAGAAAACAACATTAGAAGCATACTCTCGTCCTCGTCAAAATGGTATCAATGCCATTACCGTTAGAGATGGCGATACCTTATTAGAAGTATTGTTGACCAATGGAACAAATGAAATCATGTTGGCTTCAAAAGAAGGTAAAGTGGTTCGTTTCAATGAATCTACTGTTCGTCCGATGGGTAGAAATGCTTCAGGTGTTAGAGGTATCAATATTTCAGATAGCAAAGACAATGAAGTAATTGGTATGATTGCAATGCCTGATAAATCAAGCAATGTAATGGTTGTTTCTGAAAAAGGATATGGTAAACGTTCGGATATTGAAGAATACCGTGTAACCAACCGTGGTGGTAAAGGTGTGAAAACAATCAACATCACTGATAAAACCGGAAACTTGATTGCTATCAAGGATGTAACGGATAAAAACGACTTGATGATTATCAATAAATCGGGTATCATCATCCGTCTTTCTGTTGCTGACTTAAGAGTTATCGGTCGTGCCACCCAAGGTGTTCGCTTAATCAACTTAAAAGAAACAGATGCAATTGCAGCAGTAACGAAGGTTGAAGTGGAAGAAGAAGTAGAAACAGAAAACCTTGAAAACGGAGAAAATGTGAATCCAGAATATGGAAATGATGCGAACAATGCGTCTGATAACACAGAAACGAACGATGGCAAGGAAGTTGATAATAACGAAGCAAATTAATAGAAGTATTAAATAAAACCAATTTAATCTATGAAAAGAATAAGTTTACTAACGGTAGCATCCATTTTTGTATTGAATGCAAATGCTCAAAGTGCAAAAGTTGTAACTGCTTACCGTTACTTGCAAGATTTTAACAGCAGCAAAGATGCTGAGTCGTTGACAAAAGCTAAAGAAGCTATTGATTTAGCTTCTGAACATCCTGATACAAAGGATAACGCTAAAACACAGGTGTACAAAGCGAATATCTACATGGCGATTTTCGAAAACAACTTACGTTTAGCTACAGAAAAATCAACAGAGACCGATCCGAATAAAAAACAAGCGGTTGGTTACCAAACTGTTTCGGGTGCAGAGTTAACAACTGCTTACCAAGCGTATGCAAGAGCAAAAACATTGGATACAAAAGGTAATTATCCTGGCGAAATTGGAAATGGAATTGCTAAATCTGCAGCTTATTTCAGTAACAAAGGTTCATACGACTATAATGCAAAGAAATTTGGAGATGCATTAAATTCGTTTGAAATGGCTTATACAGTAGGTGAAATGAAAGACACCAACTTGTTATACAATTGTGCTGTTACAGCTGAGCGTTCTGCTAACTACGACAAAGCAAAAACGTATTACCAAAAAATGGTAGACATTAAACAAGGTCGTGGAAATACCTATTCTTCTTTAATGAATGCTTATTTGATGGCAAAAGATACTACAGGAGGAATGGATGTTTTGAAAAAAGGTAGAGCTGCTTATCCAAATGATATTAACTTATTGATTTCGGAAACCAATTACTACTTAAAAACAAACCAAAGTGTTGCTGCATTAAGCAATTTAACACAAGCAATTACTGCTAAACCAGCTGATGCGAACCTTTACTTGGTAAGAGGAAACATCTATGACAATTTAGCGAATCCAAAAGATGAAACAGGTAAAGAGCTTGCGAAACCAAAAGATTACGAAGAAAAATTCAAAAATGCAGAAACTGACTATAAAAAAGCAATTGAGCTAAAACCTGATTATTTTGATGCTTTATACAATTTAGGAGCGTTGTACAACAATCAAGGAGTTGCGATTTCAAAAATGGCCGATCAAATTACTGACCAAAAGAAATACGAGGCAGAATTAAAAAGAGCAAGTGATGCATTTAATAATGCTTTACCAGTTTTAGAGAAAGCCTTGGAAGTGAACCAAACAGATAAAAACACCATGTATGCGTTAAAACAAATTTACAGCCGTACACAACAGTTGGATAAATTAAAAGCATTGAACACGGTAATTAACGGTTCAGCAACATACAAGGAAGCATTTAAAAAGTAATGATGATAATTGAAGAATCGGACGCTTCCAGTTTGATTCGGATTCCAAAGCGGGGTACAGAAATGTATCCCGTTTTTTTGTTTTTAGGAAATACTAATCGGTAGAATACAAACTCATTTATTTAGTGGAATATTGAAGGAATAGGCGTTAATCTATTGGTATTCAATAAATATCTATTTAACATAATATTAATTATAAGATTAATATATCTTTTAAAAGAATGTCATAAATCCCTTATAATTGCATCGATAATCTTCCTTTACCATCGTTCAATAATTACATACCATCGATAGTATGTGTGTAAGAATCGACTAAAATAAAAATATTAGGAATTTAATATTTTTCATTTTATATTTGTGCATTATTAATTATTTATTAAAAATTACAATGAAAACAGGTACAGTAAAATTTTTTAACGAAACTAAAGGATTCGGTTTCATTAAAGATGAAGATGGTCAAGAAATTTTTGTTCACGCAACAGGTTTGGCTGAAAAAGTAAAAGAAAACGACACAGTAACTTTCGAAGTTACTGAAGGAAGAAAAGGTTTAAATGCGGTAAACGTAAAAAAAGCTTAATATAATTTTCTTTTTATTGAACACCCCTCAGTCGTCTGACGGGTGTTTTTTTTTGCCCTAAACTCAGCTATTTTACCACCTGATCACCCAAGTCTTTGAAGTCAATTCCATCAAAGTTACCAGAGCTCATCATCAATAAGTTTTTATCCTTAAAGTCAATTTTTAACAAGTCATTTAACAAACTTTTAGAGTTTGTGTAAACCTTTAAATTACTACCTCCAAATGCTTGATTTACTTGTTCTTCCGAAATAGCTTTTAGTTTTTTGTGTTCAATGGTATGTGGGTTATAATACACAAACGCTTCATCGGCCAAAGCCATTGATCCTTGGTACTCATTTAGGAAATTTTCGTTCAAACTACTAAATGTATGCAGTTCCATACAAGCAATTACCTTTCTATTTGGAAACTGTTTTTTTACAGCTTGCGTTGTTGCTTTTAATTTGGATGGCGAATGCGCAAAGTCTTTATAAACTGCTGTGCTTTCATTTTTTTTAACCAATTCTAAGCGTTTAGCAGCTCCTTTAAAACTTTGAATGGCTTCGTAAAATTGACCATCACTTATCCCAACTTGATTACAAACCAAACGCGCACCATTGATATTCATTAAATTATGGTCGCCAAACACTAACAATGGAATTTCGCCTTGATTGGTCAACAGAAACGTTGTTCCGTTCACAATTTTGTTTGCTGGAACAGCATAAGGAAATCGTTTAATATCGGCACGTGTACTTTCAGATACTTTTTTCACTTGCTCATCCAATTCGCAATACGCAATGCTTCCATTTTGCTCAATTAAATCAACAAATATTTTAAACTGTTCTACATAATTTTCAAAGGTTGGAAATACATTGATATGGTCCCAAGCAATACCACTTAAAATGGCAATGTTTGGTTTGTACAAATGGAATTTTGGTCTGCGATCAATTGGTGACGACAAATACTCATCGCCTTCAATAACTGCAATTTTAGCTTCTTTGGTCAATTTTACCATGGTATCGAAACCTTCCAGCTGAGCACCCACCATATAATCGCAATCCACTTTATGATAATTTAAAACATGTAAAATCATAGCCGTGATAGATGTTTTACCATGGCTCCCTCCTATCACAATTCGTGTTTTATCTTTTGTTTGTTCGTAAATGTATTCGGGGTAGGAATAGATTTTTAATCCTAATTCCTGTGCTTTTAATAGTTCAGGATTATCGGCACGCGCATGCATTCCAAGAATTACCGCATCAATTCCTTTATGAATGTTGTTGGTATCCCATCCTTCTTTTGCTGGCAATAAATTTAGTTTCGCTAATCGTGTTTTTGATGGCTCAAATATTTCATCGTCCGATCCGGTTACGTTAAATCCTTTTTTATGCATGGCAATAGCCATGTTGTGCATTGCACTTCCGCCAATAGCAATTAAATGTACGTTCATTTTTTAGTTCAAAGTTTGTTAGTTCAACGTTTGTTAGTTCCACATTCAAAATTTAATTTGAAATGAATTAACATAGAATAAACTTAGGCAATCAAATGATTGTTGCGTAATGAACACATGTAAGTTTTAAACAAAGGAAAGTTAATTGATTACTTTTTTAAACGAGGATCCAAAGCATCGCGCAAACCTTCACCCAACAAATTGTAGATAGTAACGGTTGCAAAAATCGCCAAACCAGGAAATACAACTAACCACCAAGCACTGAATTGTTCGCGACCCGCATTTAATAAAGAACCCCAAGTTACGGTTGTTGGCGGAACACCTACACCCAAGAAAGATAAAGCCGATTCGGTTAGGATGGCTGAAGCTACACCAAATGCAATGGCCACCAATGCTGGTGCTAATCCATTTGGTAAGGCATGTTTGAAAATGATTCTAAATTCTTTAAAGCCCATTGATTTGGCTGCTTGAATGTATTCGAGATTGGAAATTCGTAAAAACTCTGCTCGTGTTAAACGAGCAATACCAGTCCAAGAAGTTAATCCGATAATCACCATGATATTGATGATGGATTTTTCTTTTGCAATAGCGGCTACCGAAATAATTAAAATCAATAAAGGCATGGAGATTAAAATCTCAATGGTTCTGGAAATGATGGAATCTACAGGAATAAATACTTTGGTGGAAAGGAATGAAATTTTACCAACCAATTTTCCTAGCCAATAAAACAACCAAGCGATGGCTGTGAAAATAATTAAGCTTAACAATAATTGAAGCAATATCGCAAAACCTGAACTAGCAAAACCATCAGCCAAGGCATACGAACGAACAATGAAGG
>JBIIOB010000129.1:0-6193 GCA_044337125.1 Bacteroidia bacterium | reverse complement strand
TGTGTTTTGGTTACTGCAATAAGTGTTACTTGTGCAGGAATAGTAGACTTAATAAATGCAAGATTCTGTGCAATGCTCATTACTCGCTTAAGCTATAAATTACCAAACCACTTCTCATTTTAGGTTCCACCCAGGTTGTTTTAGGTGGCATAATACTGTTCGTGTCGGCAATGTGTTTTAACTGCTCCATTTCAACTGGATACAAGCCAAATGCAACAGTAAAGTTCCACTTGTCAACTTGGTTTTTTAATTCCTTCATTCCTTTTATGCCAGATACAAAACCAATGCGCTTATCTGTTTTTAAATCGTGAATATTTAAAATAGGAGAGAGGATATGGTCGGTAAGGATGGTGGCATCTAAACTACCAACAGGCTCATCGTTATGAATGATTTCTTTTTTCGCATCCAATGAATACCAGTTGCCATCCAAGTACATACTAAAATTATGCTTCTTAGAAGGTTTGTATTCCTCTTCGCCTTTGAGTTTGATTGTAAATTTCTCTGCTAATTTTTTCAAAAAAGCATCCGAATTCATTCCATTTAAATCTTTTACAACACGATTAAAATCATAAATTTTTAATTGTGTTTCAGGAAAGAAAACACCTAGATAGTAGTTGTAGGGCTCTTTTCCAGTATAGTTCGGATTGTTTTTTCTACGTGACGTTCCTAGCAATGCAGACGATGCACTGCGATGATGTCCATCTGCAATATAGATTGCAGGGATGTTTTCGAAACGTGTTTGAATTATTTTTACTGTTTCGGATTTGCTAACTACCCACAGTTTATGTCGAACCCTATCGGTTGTTGTAAAATCGTAAGTGGGTTCTGTTTTAAGCGTATCTGCAGTTATTTTATCAATTACCTCATCATTTGGATAGCTGAATAAAACAGGCTCCGCATTAAAATCACATACTTCTAAGTATTCCATTAGTTTCTGCTCACGTTCTGTAAGTGTTTGTTCATGGATTTTAATTACACCATCAAAATAATCATCAATGCTGCTACAACCAATAATTCCAGTATATACATTGCCATCTTTAAATTGTTGGTAGATGTAATAGCTTGGAGCTTCATCGTTAACAAAAACTTCTTCTTTTAGAAAATCTAAATATTGTTTTTTGGCTTTTTTTAATCGTTCAGGAGAACCAGGTTTGCTTGTTTTTCCATCTTTATAATCAGGACTAATTACATGCAAAAAGGTGTATGGATTACCATGTAATTTATCATGTAATTCAGTTTTGTTATAGCCATCAACTGAGCGCGATGCAACTAAATGCACTTTGTCTTTTGCTGGACGAATACCTTTAAATGGAATGATTGTAGCCATTGTTATTTATTTACTTGGAAGGTTTTATCTCCGTTCTTAAAAAACTTTACAATTTGATTTGCTGCAGCGAATCCTGCATTGATATTTGCTTCTGCAGTTTCTGCTCCCTGTTTTTTAGGTGTGCAATAGTATCTGTTTTCAAATTGCAAAAGGTCTTGGTGACAGTCAGGCATAATGTCTGAAATGTATTTAAAATCAGGTCGGGCAGCAAATACTTGTTTTAATTCGGTCTCATTGATAACTTCTTTACGTGCTGTATTGATAACAGTAGCACCAGCAGGCATTTTTGATAATAATTCAAGGTTAATTGAATTTTTAGTTTTCTCTGTTGCAGGAATGTTTAATGAAATATAATGACAAGTACTGTATAGTTCTTCTACCGAATCAACTCCTTTGATTCCATCCTTTTCAATTACTTCGCGAGGAACAAATGGATCGAATGCATACACCTCCATATCGAAGCCTTTAGCAATACGAGCAACGTTTTTACCTACATTTCCATAGGCATGAATACCAATTTTTTTCCCTTTTAATTCTGTTCCAGATCCACCTTTAAAGTTTCCTCTTGCCATAAAAACAAGCATCCCGAAGGTTAACTCCGCTACAGCATTCGAATTTTGTCCGGGTGTATTCATAGCTACGATACCTTTTGCTGTTGCAGCAGCAAGGTCAATATTGTCATAACCAGCACCAGCACGTACAATCAGTTTTAAATTCTTTCCAGCTTCAATTACTTCTTTTGTAGTTTTATCGCTTCGGATAATTAAAGCATCTACATCGGCAACAGCTTGTAACAACTGTTTGGGGTCGGTATAATTTTCTAACAAAGCAATTTCAAAACCTGCTTCGGTGATTGTTTTTTTGATTCCTTCAATAGCAACTTTTGCAAAGGCTTTTTCGGTAGCGACTAATATTTTTGTCATAGCATGATATTATTTCGTGTAAAAATACTGTTTTAGCTTGTTATTAAAAATATTTTGAGACATTTCTGTTAGTTCGTTCAACTAGTTTAAATAGGAGGGAAGCATATGTTTAAAACAAAAAAGGTTTCACTACATAGTGAAACCTTTTTGTTTTTTGTGTAATCAATAAATTCTATTTTACTGATTCAACGATAGCTTTGAAAGCTTCTGGGTGATTCATTGCTAAATCAGCCAATACTTTACGATTCAAGTTTACATTCTTTGCATGTACTTTACCCATAAAATCAGAGTAAGATAATCCATGAGGACGAACACCTGCATTGATACGTTGAATCCAAATAGAACGGAAATTACGTTTTTTCTGTTTTCTATCGCGGTATGCGTAAGTTAAACCTTTTTCTAAAACATTTTTAGCTATTGTTAAAACGTTTTTACGCGCTCCCCAATATCCTCTTGTTTGTTTTAATACTTTTTTTCTTCTGGCTCTTGAAGCCACCGAGTTGACCGATCTAGGCATTTCTTTTTGTTTTTAGTTTCGATAAGCAGTGTTCTGACAGTTAGCAGAATCTTTTTTGACTGATTATCTGGTTCGTATTTATTAAATAAACTGTATTTTCATTTTTGTGATAATCGAAAAATTATTTTCCGATTGTCAACATTGCTTTTACGCGTGGCATATCAGTACTATCTACTAAACCAGCTTTAGACAAAGCACGTTTTGCTTTAGTAGTTTTTTTAGTCAAGATATGACTTTTGAAAGCATGTTTTCTTTTTACTTTCCCTGTTCCAGTCAAAGAGAATCTCTTTTTTGCACCGGACATTGTTTTCATTTTTGGCATCTTACTGAGATTATATAATTGTTAATTTAAATTTTACTTTTTCTTTGGTGCAATCACCATGATCATTTTTTTACCTTCTAAAAGTGGCATTTGTTCTGCTTTACCGTATTCTTCTAGTTCATTCACAAAGCGTAGTAATAAAATTTCACCTTGCTCTTTAAATACAATCGAACGACCTTTAAAAAATACAAACGCTTTTACTTTTGAACCTTCTTGCAAAAACTTAATTGCGTGGTTTTTCTTGAAATTGAAATCGTGATCATCTGTTTGTGGACCAAAACGAATTTCTTTGATAACCGTTTTTTGAGCTTTTGCTTTTAATTCTTTTTGTTTCTTTTTTTGATCGTATAAAAACTTTTTATAATCAATTACTTTACAAACAGGAGGCTCCGCATTTGGTGAAATCTCTACCAAGTCAAGAGCTGCCTCGCGAGCAATCTCTAATGCTTTAGCAATTGGATAAACACCTGGCTCAATACCTTCACCAACTACACGTACTTCACGAGCTCTGATTTTCTCATTGATCGCATGAAGCTCTTCTCTTCTTCTTTGACCGCCTCTACCAAAACGTCTATCGACATTTGCAGCAGGAGCTGTACTCGTTCCCGTACCAGTTGTACCTGGTTTAACGAATTTACCTGGTGCCGGCTTATTAAATTTATTACCGGAATTGTTGTTAAATGGCGCTGCTATAGCTTGATCCTCCTAAATTGGTTAATACTTTATTTTAAAATTGACTAATTCTGTTTTGTATTTCAGTGTTAATGATTTTAGCAAACTCTTCGATTGAAAAACTTCCTAAGTCACCATCACCTTGCTTACGTACCGATACTTTGTTCTCTTCTTCCTCTTTTTCCCCTACAATCAGCATATACGGAACCTTTTTTAATTCGGTATCACGTATTTTTTTACCAATTTTCTCGTTACGGTCGTCAACGAGCCCGCGAATATCGTAATTTTTTAGTAATTCTAAAACTTTTTTTGCGTAATCGTTATATTTTTCGCTAATCGGCAAAATTGCAATTTGTTCTGGCGTTAACCATAATGGGAATTTTCCAGCGCAATGTTCAATCAAAACCGCTACAAAACGCTCCAATGAACCAAAAGGTGCACGGTGAATCATTACAGGGCGGTGTTTCATATTATCACTTCCAGTATATTCTAATTCAAAACGCTCAGGAAGGTTGTAATCCACCTGAATGGTTCCTAATTGCCATTTTCTACCGATAGCATCTTTCACCATAAAATCCAACTTAGGACCATAGAATGCTGCTTCGCCAAGCTCCACAACTGTTTTAAGTCCTTTTTCGGCAGCCGATTCAATAATCGCTTGTTCTGCTAATGCCCAATTTTCATCGGATCCAATGTATTTTGATTTGTTTTCAGGATCGCGCAATGATATTTGTGCAGTAAAATCATTGAAGTCAAGTGCTTTGAATACATATAACACCAAATCAATTACTTTACAGAATTCCTCTTTAACTTGGTCGGGGCGACAAAATAAATGGGCATCATCTTGTGTAAATCCACGTACACGGGTTAATCCGTGCAACTCACCCGCCATTTCGTAACGGTAAACTGTTCCAAATTCAGCAAAACGAATTGGTAAATCTTTGTATGAACGAGGCGATGTTTTGTAAATTTCGCAGTGGTGTGGACAGTTCATTGGTTTCAAAAAGAACTCTTCCCCTTCATGCGGAGTTAAAATCGGTTGAAACGAATCTTTACCATATTTTTCGTAGTGACCAGATGTTTGGTACAAACGTTTGTTTCCAATATGCGGAGTTACAACGGGTAAATAACCTGCTTTAATTTGTGCTTTTTGTAAAAACTGAACCAATCGCTCACGCAACATGGCACCTTTTGGAAGCCACAATGGTAAACCCATTCCCACGTTTTCTGAGAATGCAAATAGTTCTAATTCTTTACCAATTTTACGGTGATCACGTTTTTTAGCTTCTTCTAAAAGGGCTAAATAATCCGTTAATTCTTTTTGTTTCGTAAATGTAATCGCATAAACGCGTGTTAACATTTTATTTTTTTCATCCCCTTTCCAATAAGCACCAGCAACACTCATAAGCTTTGCAGCTTTGATGAATCCAGTGTTTGGAATGTGTGGTCCACGACATAAATCAGTAAACTGACCTTGCTCATAGAAGGTGATGGAGCCATCCTCCAAATTTTCAAGTAAATCCAATTTGTACTCATCACCTTTTTCTTTGAAATAGGCAATTGCATCTGTTTTTGATACTTCTTTGCGGATATAAGGATTGTTTTGACGCGCCAAATCAAGCATTTTGTCTTCAATCTTTTTGAAGTCGTCTTGTGAAATGGTTTTGCCACCTAAGTCAATATCGTAATAAAATCCGTTTTCAATTGGAGGACCAATTCCGAATTTTGTACCAGGAAAAACAGCTTCAATGGCTTCAGCCATTAAGTGAGCTGATGAATGCCAAAGGGTTGATTTTCCTTCTGCATCGTTCATGGTTAATAATACCAAAGCTGCATCGGCATTGATTGGGCGCGTTGCATCCCATACTTCACCATTTACTTTTGCTGCTAATACGTTTCGTGCTAATCCTTCAGAAATTGACAATGCAACTTGAAGTGCTGTGGTTCCTTTTGCATATTCGCGGATAGAACCATCGGGAAGTGTAATTTTTATCATAGTTTGTTTTTTTCCAAACGCCCAAACAAACGGACGCAGGTTTTGCGGCTGCAAATATATGCTAATTATGCAAGTTTACAATGCTGATACAGTTATTTTGTTGAATAGCTATTCAATAGCATAATGCATTCCTTGTGGTCGATTTCGATGGCAGAAACAGGAACCTCAAATTCGATAAAATAGGTGCCATGTTTTTCGATATCAAAGGTGAATGTAGGATTAGTGCCACCAATGGTAGCGGTGGTTACAACAATCAGGTCTTCTTTTTTCGGATTTTCTTTTGTTTTGATGGTAATTGTAATTGTTTCTTCAAAACCTGAGGAGCAGAAATGTAATTTGTACTTCTGACCTTTCAGGGCAATAAATTCTGATTGGGCAATCTTTTTTTGTTGATTAAACTGTAGATAGGTAGTAGTGAATCCATCGAAAATATAAG
>JBIIOB010000128.1:0-6224 GCA_044337125.1 Bacteroidia bacterium | reverse complement strand
CTACTTCTGATACTACTTGTAATTTAAAGGCTAAACTGTAATCTCGCTGACTTCGTTTCTGATTGTGTTCTGTGCGTATTTCCATCTTTTTAGTTGTTTGAGTGACAACTTATTTCAGGACGGGACACTAAAAACAAAAAAGCCCCTCGTTTGAGGGGCTTTAAGTTGTCCGATCAGGTCTCGAACCTGAACTCTTCTGGACCAAAACCAGACGTGTTGCCAATTACACCATCGGACAGTTTCCAATCATTTGTTAATGATTTGGGTTGCAAAAATAATAAATAAATGATACCGACAAACATTTTTTTAAAAATCTTGTCTTTTTTTAACAGCTGTAGGTTCAATTAATTTTCTAACTTCGCAATCATTAAAATTCAAAAAAATAACTCGTTAAATATGATTAACACTTCTAATTATCAACGCTTTAACAACATTGTAGGCTGGCTGGTATTTGCCATTGCTTCATTTGTTTACTTGAGTACAATGGAACCTACTGCTTCCTTCTGGGATTGTGGGGAATACATCTCTTGTGCTTATAAATTAGAGGTAGGACATCCTCCTGGAGCTCCTTTGTTCCTTTTAATTGGTCGTTTTTTCAGTCTTTTTGCCTTTGGCGACACTAGCAAAGTTGGAATGATGATCAATGCCATGAGTGCATTGTGTAGTTCATTCACCATTTTGTTCTTATTCTGGTCAATTACCGCTCTAGGTCGTAAAATCATGGAAAAATCAGGAGAACTGACTTCTGGTAAATTGTTCGCTATTTTAGGTGCTGGCGCTGTAGGTGGTTTAGCTTACACTTTTTCTGACTCTTTCTGGTTCTCTGCTGTTGAGGGTGAGGTTTATGCAATGTCATCCTTCTTTACCGCTATCACATTTTGGGCTATCTTAAAATGGGAGCGCGAAGCAGATCAGCCGCATGCTGATCGTTGGATTATCCTTATTGCATACCTAATTGGTTTAGCGATTGGAGTCCATTTATTGAATTTATTGGTTATTCCAGCTGTTGTATTCATTTACTACTTCAAAAAATACGATAAAATCACACGTAAGGGCATCATCATTACAGGACTTTTATCCGTTGTCATTTTAGGTGGTATCCAAGGTGGTGTTATTCCACTTATTGTGAAGTTAGCTGCTAAAATCGAAATTTTTGCTGTCAACTCTTTGGGTTTACCATTCAACAGTGGAACAGTTATTTATGCCTTGTTATTAGTAGGAGGAATTATATTCGGTTTACGTTACACAACTAGAAAAGTAAAACCTATTTTAAACACTGTTATTCTCTGTTTCACCGTAATCTTAATTGGTTACTCATCGTTCATTATTTTGGTTATCCGCTCTCAAGCAAACACACCAATGGATGAAAATAATCCTGAAAATGCTGTAAACTTATTATCCTACTTAAACCGTGAACAATATGGTACTTGGCCAATTTTACATGGTCAGTATTTTACCGCACCTGTTATTAAATATGATGATGGCAATCCTGTTTATTCACAAGATGAAAAAACTGGGAAATATGTAATTTCAGATGACAGAAAAGGATCTGTGCCTGTTTACGACCCTCGCTTTACAACTTTATTCCCTCGCTTGTGGAGTAGTCAATCGAATCACGTGGCTGGATACCGTAACTGGACCAATACACGCAACTATCAAAGAATTACCATTAATAACCCTCAAACTGGGGAAACAGAAACTGTTGAAAAACCAACCTTTGGCGAAAACGTAAAATTCTTTTTCGAATATCAATTGGGCTGGATGTACTCTCGCTATTTTGCTTGGAACTTCATAGGTCGCCAAAACGAAATTCAAGGACATGGTAGTCCGAATGAAGGAAATTGGAAAACTGGTTTATCTGGTATTGATGAAAAACGTTTGGGACCTCAAGTAGGATTGCCAGACAATGCTGATAGCAATAAAGGAAATAACTCCTTGTATGCATTTCCATTTATTTTAGGTTTGATTGGATTGTATTATCAAATTAAAAAAGATGGTAAAAATGCATCAGTAGTTGGCTTACTGTTCTTCTTTACTGGAATTGCAATTGTGGTATACTTAAATCAAAAACCGTTTGAGCCACGTGAACGTGACTATGCTTATGCTGCATCATTCTATGCATTTGCTATTTGGATTGGATTAGGTGTATTGGCTATTTATGATTTCTTGCAAAGCAAAATGAATCAAATGGCAAGTGCTACTGCTGCTACTGCAGTTTGTTTATTAGCAGTACCAACCATCATGGCAAAAGAAGAATGGGATGATCATGACCGTTCAAACAGATACATTGCTCGCGATTTTGCACGTAACTATTTAGAATCATGTGCTCCAAATGCTATCTTGTTCACCAATGGTGATAACGATACATTCCCATTGTGGTATGCACAAGAGGTGGAAGGCATTCGTACGGATGTACGTGTCGTTTGTTTAGAGTTATTGAATACCGATTGGTACATCGATCAAATGGTTCACAAAGCTTACAAGTCTGATCCTGTTCCTTTCTCATTGAAAAAAGATCAATACCGTCAAGGAACACGTGATGTTGTCTTATTCCACGACAGAGGAATTAAAGGAAACATTTCTGTAAAAGAATTGATGGAGTTTGTAAGAAGTGAAGAGAAAGCTAACAAATTAGAGGTTCAATCTGGAACATTCTATAACTACTTCCCTACTCGCAACATGAGTGTTCCTGTTGATAGCGCAACTGTTGTTAACAACGGAACTGTTCCAAAAGAAATGGCTGGTAGAATTGTAAAAAGTATTGACTGGTCAATGCAAGGAAATTATGTTCAAAAAAATGATTTGATGGTAATCGACTTGTTATCACAAAATGATTGGAAACGTCCAATCTATTTTGCAGCTACGGCACCAGCAAGTTCATACTTAAATCTTGCACCTTACTTACAATTAGAAGGATTAGCTTATCGTTTGGTCCCTATCAAACAAACGGCTGCTGAGCAACAACAAGAAACACGTATTGCTACAGATACAATGTATAATAATATCATGACCAAATTTGTTTGGGGTGGCATGGAAAAAAGTGGTGTATTCTTAGATGATGTATTTGTTCGCTCTTGTGCATTGAATGTTCGTCAGCGAATTGCTGCGCTTGGTTCTGCATTGGCTGCAGAAGGTAAAAAGGAACAAGCAATTAAAGTATTGGATAAATGCTTGGAAATTACACCAGAAGAAAATGTACCATTTGATGGAACAATTTTCTCAATCACCATTGCATACTACCAAGCAGGTGCTGACAAAAAAGCAAATGATTTGGCAAATAAATTATTCGACAATTTTGAAAAGAATATGAAATACTACGGTTCATTTAAGAGCAGAGATAGAGTTCAATTTACTTCCGATATCGAACGAACCCAAGAAATTATGGAACGTTTAATCTATTTCACAGATATGTTTAAACAACCTGAACTTTCTAAAAAATTCGAAGCTCGTTATAACAAAATGTTACAAACCTATGGCTTATCACCAAAGGTGAATCAGTAATAGAAATATCCATAAAAAGAAGAGGCGCAATATGTATTGCGCCTCTTCTTTTTTTATAATGTTTCAAACCGATAACCTTCCTTTAATGCATGTTCAATGAACTTAGGCAATGCAAATTGCAAATTTGTCCATGCCTTAATATTATCGTGAAAAACTATAATAGAACCATTCCGATATTTATCCAATACATTTTTCAAACATTTTTCAGGGCTTGTTTTTTTATCATAATCTCCACTCAACACATCCCACAATACAATTGAATAATATCGCCTTAACACATTGAATTGTGTTTTCTTCATTTTCCCGTAAGGTGGACGGAACAAACGAGAATTCACAAGCTCTTTGCATTTACTTACATTTTTTAAATACAATGGAGAATGAGTTTTCCATCCATTCAGATGATTATAGGTATGATTTCCTACGGCATGTTGTTCATCGAGCAAACGTTGAAAAATAGTAGGGTGTTTTTCTACATTATTTCCAACGCAAAAAAATGTTGCTTTTACATTGTATTGTTTCAGAACATCCAATACCCAAGTGGTGATCTCTGGAATAGGGCCATCATCGAAAGTGAGGTACAGCTTTTTTTCTGTAGGCTCTTTTCTCCAAATTGCTTTAGGATAAATGGATTTTATAAGATATGTGGGTTGTACCAAATACATGCAGGACAAAAATACGATATATATATCAATTCTTTCATAAGAAGAAAAAAGCTATTCTAATAACTTAAGCAATTGCCACACACGTTCTCGATACGTTCCGTTTCACTTCACACTCGAAATGACCACACACAAATTAACAATTTAAAAGATTAGTTTGAGTGGCGAGGTACGAGCTCTATAGAGAACGGATTGATTAAAAAAATATTATTTTAGCAAACTACTCCTCAAAATAAATTAAATTTATGAAAACGATGTATGTATACATATTAAAATGTTCAGACGGTACATTTTATACGGGAGTAACGAATAATCTTGAACGAAGGATTATAGAACACAATTCGGGAATAAGTGAAGAATCTTACACAAAGTCCAGAAGACCTCTTCAACTGGTCTTTTATTCATTATTTAATGACCCAAATACTGCAATTGCATATGAGAAAAAAATCAAGAAATGGAGCAAATCAAAAAAACAAGCATTGGTAGATTCAAAATTTGAATCCCTTCCTGAACTATCAAAAAAGAACTTCAGATAAAGCTTATCACTGATAAAAATGTCAGTTCGAGTGGCGAGGCACGAGCTGTATCGAGAACGGATTGGTTGACCTTTTATTCACTAAGCAATTATGATGATATTAGCATTGCTCAACCAAAGCTTATTTCGTACTTTTGTAATCCGTTTTAGAATTAAGTGACCAAGGAAGATATTTTACGCAAGTACAGTGAATCAAGTAGCAATTCTCTACTAACACAGGAATTGAATGGGAAAGCTACGCGTACACAGTTAAAAAATGTTGTTGGATCAGGTGCTTCTTTTATTGCTGCCACAGCTTTTCAACATATTTACAAAACCACACTTTTAATTTCACCCGACAAAGAAGAAGCTGCTTATTTTTTAAATGACCTAGAAAATTTATTGGGTGAAGAGAATGTTTTGTTCTTTCCTGCTTCGTATCGGATGCCCTACGAACACGAGGAAATTGACAATGCCAATATTCTTTTACGTGCCGAAGTTTTAAACAAACTGGCAACTGGTAAAAAACACATTTGCATTGTTACTTATCCCGAAGCTTTAACTGAAAAAGTGGTTACACAAGCACATTTGAGTAAAAACACATTGGAACTAAAACAAGGAGAAAAAATTTCTATTGATTTTATTACCGATGTTTTAATTGAATATGATTTTGAACGAGTTGATTATGTGGTTGAGCCCGGACAGTTTTCAATCCGTGGTGGTATTGTAGATATTTTCTCCTTCTCAAGTGACAACCCATTTCGTATTGAGTTCTTAGGAAATGAAGTTGAATCAATTCGTTCCTTTGACTCCATCTCTCAGCTTTCTATTAATGCACATCGCTTTTGCAACATCATTCCGAATATTCAAGCAAAAATATTGCAGGAAAGCAGACAAACATTTTTAGAATTTTTGGGAGAAGAAACCGTTATTTGGTTCAAACATTTTCAGCTCACCATCGACCGAATAGAAAAAGCGTTTATGCTTGCCGAAACTGCTTATAGCAAATTGGACAATGTTATTAAGCAGTTGGAACCACTTGAATTATATACCGATAAAGATACCTTTACCAAGCAAGCATTAGGAGTAAACCTGGTTGAATTCGGAAATCATTTTTCGTTGACACCCACAAAAACAATTACCTATAACTTTTCACCTCAACCTAGTTTCAATAAAAATTTTAATTTTCTACTCGATAACCTGCATGCCAACATTCGTAATGGTTACGAGAACATCATTTTTGCTGAAAACCATAAACAAGTAGAACGTCTTTATAAAATATTTGAAGATATTTCTACAAAAAGTACTACAAGCAACAAACTACCATTTACCGAAGGTTGGGGTGGTGCCATTGTTCACGAAGGTTTTATCGACAATGACTTAAAAATTGTTTGTTATACCGACCATCAAATTTTTGACCGTTATCACCGATTCCGTTTAAAAGATTCTTTCAATAAAAAAAATGAAGCACTTACACTTAAAGAATTAAAAGGATTAAATCCAGGTGACTACATTACACATATTGATTATGGTGTTGGTCGTTATGGTGG
>JBIIOB010000127.1:0-6279 GCA_044337125.1 Bacteroidia bacterium | reverse complement strand
TGTCTGCAAGGTTGTTGCAGACAGTTTTTAAAACAAATTTGACTAAACTCAATATACAGTATAAATATTCAATACTTTAAAACATGGAATTAGTAAAACCTTCGATTGGCCTTATATTTTGGATGGCGGTTTCATTCTCAATCATTCTTTTCTTATTGAAAAAGTTTGCTTGGAAACCAATTTTAGGAATGATTAAAGAGCGTGAAGAATCAATTGAAAGTGCTTTGGCTGCTGCTGAAAAAGCAAAGGAAGAAATGAAAGCATTGCAATCGAACAACGAGCGTATTTTGGCAGAAGCACGTGCTGAACGTGATACATTGTTGAAAGAAGCACGTGAAATAAAAGACAAAATGATTCTTGAAGCAAAAACTACTGCAACCAAAGAAGGTGAACGTATGTTAGCAATTGCTCGTGAAAACATTCAAAACGAAAAAATGGCTGCTATCACTGAATTGAAAAATCAGGTGGCAACATTATCAATTGAAATTGCTGAGAAAATTTTGAAGTCAGAATTGTCTTCTGATGAAAAGCAAAAATCATTGGTAAACACTTTATTGAAAGACGTTAATTTAAATTAGTTGTTAGTTGCTTGTTGTTAGTTTATAGTACACTAACAACCAACAGCCAATAACCAACAACGATAAACAAAATGCAAGGAACAAGAGTAGCATCACGATACGCAAAATCATTCATCGACCTTACCATTGAACAAGGTGTGTTGGAGCAAGCGTATACCGATATGAAGTTTATTTCAGATGTATGCAAATCAAATCATGATTTTGTAAGCTTCTTGAAAAGTCCGATTATTAATACCGACAAAAAGCAAGCAGTATTAAAAGAAGTATTCAGTGGCAAACTAAATAAAGTTACTGATACTTATGTAATGCTTATTGCTGATAAAAAACGTGAATTGTATTTGCCTGAAATAGCAACTGAATTTGTGAATCAATACAAATTGAAAAAACAAATTTTAACAGCTGTTATTACTTCTGCAAATGGAATTGATGCTGATATTCGTAAAAAAGTAATGGAATTAGTAAAAGGTGTTAGTTCAAGTGAAGTGGTGTTGGAAGAAAAAATCAACAAAGATTTAATTGGAGGATTCATTATTCGTGTTGGAGATAAACAAATTGATGCATCTATTGCACGTAAATTGAGTAACCTAAAACGCGGATTTGGTGAAAATCCATTTGTAAAAGAATTTTAATAATTAGATATACACTTATAATATAAATACAAATAACAATGGCAGAAGTTAAACCAGCAGAAGTATCTGCAATTTTAAGACAACAATTATCCGGCTTAAAATCGGAACAAGAGTTAGAGGAAGTTGGTACCGTGTTACAAGTAGGTGACGGTATTGCTCGTATTTACGGACTTTCAAAAGTTCAGTCAGGTGAGTTGATTGAATTTTCAAATGGTTTAAAAGGAATTGTATTGAACCTTGAAGAGGATAACGTTGGTGCGGTAACTTTAGGTTCATCAAATGATATTAAAGAAGGTGATACAGTAAAACGTACTGGTAGAATTGCTTCATTACAAGTAGGTGAAGGAATGTTAGGACGTGTTGTTGATACAATGGGTCATCCAATTGATGGAAAAGGTCCAATTGCTGGAACAACTTATGAAATGCCATTGGAGCGTAAAGCACCAGGGGTAATTTACCGTCAACCAGTTAATGAGCCTTTACAAACTGGTATCAAAGCGATTGATGCGATGATTCCAATTGGTCGTGGACAACGTGAGTTAATCATTGGTGACCGTCAAACTGGTAAAACAGCGGTTGCTATTGATACCATCATCAACCAAAAAGAATTTTACGAAGCTGGACAACCAGTATTTTGTATCTATGTTGCAATTGGACAAAAAGGTTCAACTGTAGCAAATATTCAACGTGTATTAGAAGAAAATGGTGCAATGGCTTATACAGTAATTGTTGCAGCTACTGCTTCTGATCCAGCTCCAATGCAATTCTATGCTCCATTTGCTGGTGCTGCTATTGGTGAGTTTTTCCGTGACTCTGGTCGCCCTGCATTAATTGTTTATGATGATTTATCAAAACAAGCAGTTGCTTACCGTGAGGTTTCATTGTTATTACGTAGACCTCCAGGACGTGAGGCATATCCTGGTGACGTATTCTACTTACACAGTCGTTTATTAGAGCGTGCTGCTAAAATTAATGCAAATGATGACATCGCAAAAAACATGAACGATTTACCTGAATCAATTAAAGGTATCGTTAAAGGTGGTGGTTCATTAACAGCTTTACCAATTATCGAAACACAAGCAGGTGACGTTTCTGCATATATTCCTACAAACGTTATCTCAATTACAGATGGTCAAATTTTCTTGGAGTCGAACTTGTTTAACGCAGGTGTTCGTCCAGCGATTAACGTAGGTATCTCTGTATCACGTGTGGGTGGTAATGCTCAAATCAAATCAATGAAAAAAGTTGCTGGTACATTAAAATTGGATCAAGCACAATACCGCGAGTTGGAAGCATTTGCAAAATTCGGTTCTGACTTAGATGCTGCAACAAAATCAGTATTGGATAAAGGTGCACGTAACGTGGAAATTTTGAAACAAGGTCAGTTTTCTCCATTACGCGTTGAGCAACAAGTAGCTATTATTTACTGTGGTACAAAAGGTTTATTACGTAATGTTCCAGTAAATAAAGTTCGTGAGTTTGAAGCAGAATTTTTAGCATTCTTAGAAGCTAAACACAAAAACGTATTGAACGATTTAAAAGCTGGTAAATTCAGTGATGAATTAACAGATGTGTTAGAAGAAGTTGCTAAAGATTTATCTAAAAAATACAATAACTAATAAGACTGAGCGAAGAGATTTGAGATAATGAATAAATCATTACTCAAATCTGAATACTCAAATCTAATAAGATGGCAAATTTAAAAGAGGTACGTAACCGAATAGTTTCTGTAAGTTCTACACAGCAGATTACAAGTGCCATGAAAATGGTGAGTGCTGCAAAATTACGTAGAGCACAAGATGCTGTTACACAAATGCGCCCGTATGCAAGTAAGCTAAAAGAAATTTTAGAAAACTTAAGTGCGAGTTTAGATAGTTCAGAAGGTGTATATTCAAAACAACGTGAAGTAAAAAATGTGTTGTTAGTTGTTATCACTTCTAACCGTGGATTGTGTGGTGGTTTTAATGCAAACATTATTAAAGCAGCTAATCGTTTAGCTCGTGAACAATACAAAGGTTGCAAAGTAAGCATCTTGACTATTGGTAAAAAAGGTGGCGATTTTTTCAAGAAAACGGATTATGGTATTATGGGTTCTGATATGCCACGAGGATTGAATGAATTGTTTGATAAACTTACCTTTTCAAATGTGGCACCAGTTGCTGAAAAAGTAATGGAAGCATTTGTAAGTGGCCAGTTTGATAGAGTAGAATTGGTTTACAATCAATTTAAAAACGCTGCGATACAAGTTACTACTGTTGAACAATTTTTGCCAGTACAAGCGCCTGCAGCAACCAAAGAAACTAAAACCGCTGATTATATCTTCGAACCAAACAAACAATATATTGTTGAAGATTTAATTCCTCGTTCATTAAAAACACAATTCTTTAAAGCATTATTAGATTCATTGGCAGCAGAACATGGTGCACGTATGACGGCAATGCACAAAGCAACTGATAATGCAGGAGCATTGATTAAAGAATTAAAATTATCTTATAATAAAGCACGTCAAGCAGCTATTACAAACGAAATCTTAGAGATTGTTGGTGGTGCAGAAGCCTTGAATGGATAATAACACTTCCCTAACCCTCTCAAAAGGAGAGGGAATAAGAATAAAAAAGCTCCGAAATTATTTCGGAGCTTTTTATTTTAAGGTTCAATTTATTCAGCATTCTCATCTTCAATTTGAGTTGAAGGTCTCTCTTTTAGTTTCACTTTTACATCTACATCCAAGGCTGGTTTGGGAATCAACTCCGCTACTTTGCTCTGGTTCATTGCAGGAATTAATGCAGGAGCAATTTTCCCGACAGGTTTATACAATAGCGATTCTTCTTTTGCTTTAAAAGAAATGATGGGGTAGCTTTGTTCAATCGCGTCCATCACAAAAATAACAACACTCATTATTAAGGCAAATTTTAACGAACCAGCCACTGCTCCTCCAATTTTATTGATAGCACTTAAAGCCATTCCGTCAACAGCACGTTGAATTAATTTAGCAATTAAAAATACGATGATAATAATTACTAAAAATGTAAGCGCAAAAGAAACAACTGGTAAATAAGGTGATTGCCAGTCAAAAGTTTCTTTTATTTTTTGTGCGATGTAATCCGAAAAATGAATTCCTCCCCAAACACCTAATCCAAATGCAACCAGTGTTGCAGCCTCTATAATAAGACCTTTTGTAAATCCTTTGTACAAACCCCAAACGAGGGGGATGCATAATATAATATCGATGTAATTCATTTCTGATTAATTAAAATAGTTGAGAAAAAAAACTAATGCAACTAATTAAACTGTTTTGTCATCTCTATAACAAAGGAAGTGTTTACTCCAATTTAAAATTCATTTCTACTCTAAACTTATTAATAGATTATTGTTTAAAATCTTTTTCTCATGAAAAAACTACTACTCTCGATTATTACTGTATTATTTAGTTGTGCTGTATTTGCAGCTGGACATGTGGCAACAGCAGTTGGAACAAATGTTTCTTGTAATGGACAATGTGATGGAACGGCAAACGCTTTTGCAAGTGGAGGTGTTGGTCCGTACGGATATACGTGGACAGGACCAGCAAGTTATACCGCAACAGGACAATCACTTTCTGGATTGTGCGCAGGTGCCTACATTGTTACTGCAATTGATAGCAGTGATATGAGTACAGCACTTTATACTATAACTATTAATCAACCAATAGCATTGGTAGCTGTTACCAATGGAACGATTAATTCATGTGTTGGACAATCAGTAACCATTGCAGCAACTGCAAATGGTGGAACATCGGCATACTCTTATAACTGGACACCATCTATAGGTTTAAGTAATCCATCAATTCCAACTCCAATTTTTAATGTAAATACTACCACAACATTTACTGTTACAGTAACCGATGCTAATGGTTGTACCGCAACTGCTACATCAACGGTTATTGCTAACCCATTGCCTTCCATAAATATTGCATCAGTTAATGCAACTTGTAATCAATGCAATGGTTCTATTATTAATAATACAACTGGAGCGGTAACATATAATTGGTCTGGTCCGGCTTCGTATACTTCAACTATGGCTAATCCAGTAAATCTATGTGTAGGAACGTATAATTTAACAGCGGTTAGTTCTGCAGGTTGTAGTGCAGCTGGGTTTTTAAATATAAATTCATCGGGTTCTGTCGTTGGTACTATGGCGAACACAACAAATGTTACTTGTAATGGAGTTTGTGATGGCTCATTAACCGTTGTAGCAACCGGAGGAACTCCTCCTTATACATACGCCTGGTCAAACGGTGCTACTACCCCTATGGCAACTAATTTGTGTGCTGGCGTTTATACTGTTCAGATAATTGATATAAATGGTTGCTCAACTGTTATCACCGGAGTTGTAAATCAACCGACACCAATAGCAATAAATGCAAGTTCGATGCCTACCGCTTGTGGAGGTGCTTGTAATGGGATCATTACTACAAATGTAACTGGTGGAGTTTCTCCATATACTTACACATGGTCAAGTCTACCTCCATTCCCTCAACATACTTCTGTTTGTACAGGAACATATAATTTAATGGTTACGGATGCAAATGGATGTGTAGGAACAACTTCAGTAACTGTCGGAACAACAACCTCAATTGCTTTAACTCAAACTGTTACACCTTCATCTGCTTGTGCTGGTGCTTGTACAGGGCTAATTAATTTAATACAATCGGGTGGAGTTTCTCCTTTAACATATAGTTTAAATGGTGGCGCACAGCAATCATCAAATCTATTTACGGGTGTTTGTCCTGGTAGTTACGTTGCTACTGTTACAGATTCGAATGGATGTGTAGGAAATTCAACATTATCTGTTGGAACAACAGTAATTTCTGGTCTAACTGTTTCTTCTCAAATTACAAATGAATCGGGAGCAGGTTTATTAAATGGTTCAATCGATATTACCTTAACAGGTACTACAGCTCCTTATACATTTTTATGGAGTAATGGTGCAACATCCGAAGACATTTATTCTTTAGCTGGTGGTGTCTATACAGTTATAATTACTGATAATAATGGTGATTGTAGTTCATATACATTTACAGTTAATACAAC
>JBIIOB010000126.1:0-6282 GCA_044337125.1 Bacteroidia bacterium | reverse complement strand
CATAAAAAGGCTTCGCATTTGCGAAGCCTTTTTTGTTTAATTTAATATCATGGATAACATAACAATAAATGATGCTCAACAAAAGGTTGACGAATGGATAAAAACACATGGTGTTCGTTATTTTTCAGAATTAACCAATATGGCTATTCTAACCGAAGAGGTGGGGGAAGTAGCACGAATAATTGCTCGTCAGTATGGCGAACAGTCGTTTAAGAAAAAAGAAAAAGATAAAAATTTATCAGATGAGCTAGCGGATGTCCTTTTTGTATTGATATGTATTGCTAACCAAACGGGTGTTGATTTAGAAAAAGCGTTCCAGAAAAATATTGAAAAGAAAACAAAACGTGACCATAAGCGTCACAAAGAGAATAAAAAATTAAAGAAGTAATGTGAAATTTATTCATGAACAGTGATTCGTGTTAATCACTATTCATGAATGAATTTTATTTTTAGAAATTCGGTTTCAATAAATATTTTGAATAGAATTCGGTAATGATCGCCACTGCTTCATCTGCTTCGTCTACAATGTGAAACAATTCCAAATCTTTTTCACTGATATTGTGTTCTTCAAGCAACATGGTTTGTTTAACCCATGCTAATAATCCTTCCCAGTATTTTTTTCCTACTAATACAATTGGAAAGTGAGCAACCTTGTTTGTTTGTATCAAAGTGATGGATTCAAATAATTCATCCAATGTTCCAAAACCACCTGGCATGGCAATAAATCCTTGTGAGTATTTTAAGAAAATAGTTTTACGAACAAAGAAATAATCAAAATTGATGTTTTTATCATTGTCCACAAATGGATTAGAACTTTGCTCAAATGGTAAAACAATGTTTAATCCTACTGATTTTCCACCGCCTGCTTTTGCACCTTTGTTAGCCGCTTCCATAATTCCTGGTCCTCCACCTGTAATTACTCCATAGCCTTCTTTGGTAAGTTTAAATGCGATGTCTTCAGCCAGTTTGTAATAGGTGTTTTCTGGTTTAGTTCGTGCTGAACCAAATATGGAAACACATGGTCCTATACGACTCATTTTTTCAAAGCCTTCAACAAACTCACTCATGATTTTAAATATTTGCCATGAGTCAGATGCTTTTATATCATTCCAATCTTTGGAAGCAAATGCTTTTCTTATTTTATCTTCATCGTGATTTGTCATAAACTACGAATTGTTTTAGTGTGAATTCTCTTTAAAAGTATGAAACTAACTATTTATTTCCATTTTTAAAAACTTGGCTGTATAGCTTTCTTTATTTTTAATAATCTCCTCTGGTGTTCCTTCGCAAAGCACTTGTCCGCCACCATTACCACCTTCTAAGCCAATGTCAATAATGTGATCAGCAACTTTTATAATATCCATATTGTGTTCAATTACCAAAACCGTATTGCCGCTATCTACCAATTTGTCTAGTACTTCGAGTAGAATACGAATGTCTTCGAAATGCAAACCTGTTGTTGGTTCATCTAAAATATAAAATGTATTTCCTGTATCACGTTTGCTCAGTTCTGTTGCCAATTTTACACGCTGTGCTTCACCACCTGATAATGTAGTGCTTTGTTGCCCCAATGTTATATAGCCCAAACCAACATCTTGCAAAGTTTTTATTTTTTGAATAATAGAAGGGATGCTTGAGAAAAATTCAACAGCAACATCAATGGTCATGTTTAATACATCACTAATTGATTTTCCTTTGAAACGAATTTCTAACGTTTCTTTATTGTAACGCTTGCCATTGCATGTTTCGCAATTCACATAAACATCAGGTAAGAAATTCATTTCAATGGTTCTTAATCCAGCTCCCTGACAGGTTTCGCAGCGACCGCCTTTTACATTAAACGAAAAACGTCCTGCTTTATATCCACGAATTTTAGCTTCAGGAATTTCTGCAAATAAGTTTCGAATATCTGAAAATACATTTGTATAAGTTGCTGGGTTACTTCGTGGTGTTCTGCCAATTGGTGATTGATCAATATCAATTACCTTATCAATATGTTCTAATCCAGTAATTGATTTATACGGCATTGGTTTTTTCTCGGAACGATAAAAATGCTTGCTTAATATTGGATAAAGTGTTTCGTTAATCAAGGTTGATTTACCACTACCCGAAACACCTGTTACACAAATTAGTTTGCCTAATGGTAATGAGATTGAAACATTTTTTAAGTTGTTCCCTGTAGCACCTTTTAGAATTAAATGTTTGCCATTTCCTTTTCTACGTTGCTCTGGAATTTTTATTCCTTTCACACCATTGATGTAATCAGCAGTAAGTGTATGGAATTTTAAAATTTCCGTTGGTGTGCCTTGTGCAATTACTTTTCCACCATGCACCCCAGCAGCAGGACCAATATCTAATACATGATCGGCAGCCAAAATCATTTCTTTATCATGTTCAACCACCAAAACAGAATTGCCAATCTCTTTTAAATTTTTTAATGCAGTTATTAATCGCACATTATCACGTTGATGCAATCCAATACTAGGTTCGTCCAAAATATACAATACACCCACTAATTGGGAGCCAATTTGTGTTGCCAACCGAATTCGTTGTGCTTCTCCACCAGATAGCGTTCTGGAGCTTCTGTTTAATGATAAATAATCCAAGCCTACGTCCAACAAAAATTGGATTCGTGTTCTAATTTCTTTTAATACTTCCTTTGCAATGGTATTTTGTTTTGCATCAATTCGGGATTCAATATCCTTGAACCATTCGTTCAATTCAGTGATGCCCATTTGCGAAATTTCAGCAATGTTCTTATTGTCAATTTTAAAATTTAATGACTCTTTACGTAAGCGTGTTCCTTCGCATTTAGGACAAGTTACTTTATTCATAAAACCTTGAATCCATTTTTCAATGGTGGGTGAACTTTGTTCATCATTCTGTTTTACAATAAAATTGGCAATGCCTTCAAAAGCAATGCTATAGCTTGTTGCAGCACTGTCTGTATATTGTTTGATTTTAAAAACTTCATCAGAGCCAAATAAAATAGTATTCATGGCATCTTCCGAAATATCTTCAACAGGAGTGTCTAATGTGAAACCGTATTTATCGCCAATTGCTTCCAACTGTTTAAATATCCATGTTCCTTTATACGGACCAATAGGAGCAATAGCACCTTTTTTTATTGTAGATTTTTTATTCGGAATGATTTTATTGATATCAATTTCAGAAATCATTCCCAATCCATTGCACTTATGGCAAGCTCCATAGGGTGAGTTGAATGAAAATAAATTCGGTTGTGGTTCATCGTATGAAATTCCTGAAGTAGGACACATTAAATGACGCGAGTAATATTCGACTTTACCAAATTCATCTTCAAAGCTTCCTTTTTCAAAAGGTTGAACCATGATGATTCCCTTTCCTTGTTTCATGGCCAATTGCAATGATTCGGAAATACGCGGACGAGAATCTGCATTTACTTCTAATCGATCGATTACAATTTCAATATCATGCACTTTGTAACGATCCAGCTGAATTCTTTTTGTTAATTCTACAACCTCACCATCAATCCGAACTCTAAGGTATCCCCATTTTTTAATTTGTTCGAATAACTCGCGGTAATGTCCTTTTCGACCTTTTACCACAGGCGCTAAAATCAGTACTTTTTTATCGTAAAACTTCTCTAGTATTAATTGAATGATTTGATCATCCGAATAACGGACCATTTTCTCGCCAGTTACATAACTGAATGCTTCTGATGCACGAGCATATAACAGGCGAAGGAAATCATAGATTTCAGTAATAGTACCTACTGTTGAACGAGGATTTTTGTTTACTGTTTTTTGCTCGATTGAAATAACTGGACTTAATCCTGTTATTTTATCTACATCCGGGCGTTCCATGTTTCCTAGGAATTGTCGTGCATAAGCAGAAAAGCTTTCGATGTATCTGCGCTGCCCTTCCGCATAAATAGTATCAAAGGCTAATGACGATTTTCCACTACCACTCAAACCTGTAATAACTACAAGCTGGTTACGTGGAATGGTAACATCTATATTTTTAAGATTGTGTACACGAGCTCCTACAACTTCTAAAAACTCATTTTCACTAATTGTTTCTATTGACATTTTTTGCTTTGCTTTTCGTTCCTCATTTTCTGATACCTTCATTTGTTTTGGGTACCTCTGTTAAAGCATAACAAAGATACGGAAGTATTGTTGGATGGACAAATGAGGTAGCTTTTGTCTACCCATCCTAATTGTGGAGTCCTTTTATCTCATTTTTTATGGAAATGTTGTGTTTTACTTTTATTCTTCCTGATTTTAGGAGTGTTAAAAAAAGATTAGTTTTACGTAAGGAAAAAATTACCTCGGGCGAGGGGTTGATTTAGAATGATCGTCTATTCATAGTATAACCTAGAAATTGAATTAAATGAAAAAAAATATTTTCTTGTTACTATTTGTAATTGTAGCAAATAGTGTAAGCTCACAAATGTTCTATGATCTTAATACTATTCAAACCATAGAAATTAACTTTACACAAACAAATTGGGATTATATGTTGGATACTGCCACTGCCGGGTATGAAAGTGATATTATGGCAAATTGGGTGAAAATTAACGGTGTTCAGTTTGATAGCGTTGGAGTTCGTTACAAAGGAAATAGTACCTACAATGCTAATCAAGTTAAAAATCCATTTCATATTACACTGGATGCCTTTAAAAATCAAGATTATCAAGGTTATACTGATATTAAATTAAGTAATGTTGCAAAAGATCCATCATTTGTGCGTGAGGTACTTTCCTACAAAATTTTGCGCAAATACATGCATGCACCATTATCCAATTATGCAAACGTATATGTAAACGGAGCACTAATTGGTTTGTATGTAAGTTCCGAATCGATATCCAAATCATTTGTGAATACTCATTTTTATTCTAATGACAATGCATTTTTTAAATGCAATCCACCCGCTGGTGCTGGTCCGGGTTCAACAGCGAAGCCTAACTTGGTTAATTTAGGAACAGATAGTACTTCCTATTATGATGCCTATGAAATGAAATCAAATTATGGTTGGTCAGAATTAATTTCGTTAACTGATTCTCTTGCCAATAATATAAACAATATTGAAAAGATTTTGGATGTTGATAGAGCTTTATGGATGATTGCTTTTGATAATGTATTGGTGAATTTGGATAGTTATATTGGTGGATTTGCCCAAAATTATTATTTATACAAAGATAATAATGGACGATTTAATTCTGTGGTATGGGATTTAAATGAATCTTTTGGAACATTTAGTCAAACGGGTACCCTGAATTTAACTTCTACAACATCAAAACAACAAATGACTCATTTGTTACATATAAATGATGCTGCATGGCCATTAATAAAACAATTGTTGGCTGTGCCAAAATACAAACGAATGTATATTGCACATATGCGCACCATCTTGAGTGAAAATTTTGCAAATGGCAGTTATTTTACTGATGCACAAGCTTTACAAACATTAATTAGTTCTTCAGTTACAGCTGATGTAAATAAATTTTTCACTTTTTCACAGTACACCAGTAACCTAACAACAGATGTTGCTTCAGGAATGACTAGTGCACCCGGGCTAACTAATTTGATGAATGCTAGAAATACTTGGTTGAATACACAAACAGAATTTACTTCCTCATATCCTGCTATAAGTACAATTCTTACTTCAAATTCAAGTCCTGCAATAAATTCAACAGTAACCATAACTGCTAACGTAACCAATACAAATACCAATGGTGTTTATTTGGGTTATCGTTATTCAATTGAAGCAGCCTTTAAGCGCATCCAAATGTATGATGATGGTGCTCATAATGATGGTGTTGCTGGAGATAATGTATATGGAATAGATGTTCCTGTGAATGCATCGTATATGCATTATTATATTTATGCTGAAAATAATAATGCTGGATTGTTTTCACCTGAACGTGCTGAATTTGAATATTATTCACTTTTTGCAACGATTCCAATGATTAATACGGGTGAGGTGGCAATAAATGAATTATTAGCATCAAACTCATTTTTTGGAACTGATCAAGATGGAGAACATGACGACTGGATCGAATTGTATAACAATACCTCCAACTATATTAGTTTGAAAAATGCGTATTTATCTGATGCATCAATTACTCCTTTAAAATGGATGTTTCCTGATAATGCAACCATCGCTCCAAATGGATATTTGATTGTTTGGGCTGATAATGATACTACTCAAGCTGGATTGCATGCTAATTTTAAATTGTCGGCAACCGGTGAGCAAGTTGTTTTATCCTATGCTAATGGTACTATCATTGATAATGTT
>JBIIOB010000125.1:0-6303 GCA_044337125.1 Bacteroidia bacterium | reverse complement strand
GTAAACAAGTTCAGTTAGCGATTGATGAGGCAAATGTGATTTTGTTTGTTGTAGATGTTACAGATGGTATTACGGATGATGATAAAATAGTTGCGAACTTATTGAGAAAAGGAAAGAAGAAAGTGTTTCTTGTTTCAAACAAGGTAGATAATGGCGATCGTGAGTCTTTATCGGGAGAGTTTTATGGTTTGGGTTTGGGAGAAGTATTCAATGTGTCAGCGATAAGTGGAAGCGGTACAGGTGATTTATTAGATGCAGTAGTGGATGTTTTAGATAAAGAAGCAAAACCAGAAGAATTAAACATTCCAAAATTTGCAATTGTTGGTCGCCCGAATGTAGGTAAATCATCCACGGTGAATGCATTGCTTGGTAAAGTTCAAAACATTGTAACGCCTATTGCTGGAACAACTCGTGATAGTATCAATACACGTTATACTGCATTTGGTCACGATTTTTTATTAATTGATACAGCAGGTATTCGTAAAAAATCGAAAGTAGAAGAAGATTTAGAGTTTTATTCAGTAATGCGTTCTATTCGTGCAATTGAAGATTGTGATGTTTGTATTCTATTAATTGACGCAACATTGGGAATGGAATCACAAGATTTGAATATTTTCCATCTTGCAGAAAAAAACAGAAAAGGAATTGTGATTGTTGTAAATAAATGGGATTTAGTAGAAAAGGATACCAATTCAACAAAAGAGTACGAAGAAAAAATTCGCGAACGAATTGCTCCATTCCGTGATGTACCTATTGTATTTACTTCAGCGCTTACTAAACAACGTATCTTAAAAGCAATTGAAGTTGCTGAAAAAGTAAATATTAATAGAACGAAAGCAATCAAAACACGTGAGTTGAATGATGTGATGTTGGATATTATTGAAAAGCATCCACCATCAGCAATCAAAGGGAAATATGTGAAGATTAAATTTATTAATCAGTTGCCTACACATGCTCCAACGTTTGCTTTTTATGCAAACTTGCCTCAATACATTACAGAATCCTATATCCGTTTCTTGGAAAATAGATTGCGTGAGCAGTTTGATTTTACAGGTGTTCCAATTCAGTTGTTCATGAGAAAGAAATAAGTTTTTATTTCATAAAAACAAAAATCCCCTTACCAATTTTGGTAAGGGGATTTTTTATTACTAACCTTATTGATTAATCTACATTATCATGTAAGAAAGAGTTGTTTGGTTTAATCTCTACTTTTTTATCATCACCTTCTGATAAAGTATAACGAGATACTTGTGATTCAGAAGAATGAGGAGTAGAATCCAATGCAACATTTCTACGTTTGTAAGCTGGTTCGTTTTCTAATTCAGATAAACCATTTGGCGATTTTAATTTAAAGCTCAATTGTTTTAATTTTTCAATACGCTCTTGTGATTTTCTTAATTGCTCATCTTGTTGAACTTCTGCAATGGTTTTGCTTTCGTCTTTGCTTTCGATTACAAAGTCACTTTCCATTGTAGGCTCTTCGTTCACTTTTGATACAATAAATGGCTCTTCATAAGAAACGACATTGCTATTGTTGTTAGTGATTTCGAATTCAAATGTAATTTGTTTTTCTTCTTCTGTTTCAGCAACAGGAGTTTCTTCAACTACTTCGTTTCTGATGAACATGAATGGCTCTTCAGCAACAATTTCTTCACTTACTTCTGATACTTCGTTAACAACTGGTGTTACTTCAGCTACTGGTGTTACTACTTCGTTTACTGGAGCAACAACTTCGTCTTTAAAGAAAGAAGTCATTTCTTCAACATTTGGAGTAGAAGTAACAGGAGGAGCAATGTTTTCTACTTTAGGAAGTTCATCAACCAATGAGAATACTTTTTTCTCAGGAGCTTTTTCAATTTTAATTCCTAAATCTGCATTTGAATTAAATCCAGTTGCGATAATCGTAACACTTACTTTATCTCCTAATGATGAATCAACACCATAACCTTTGATTACTTCAGCAGTCATGCCTGCAGCATCTTGAATGAAATCAGTGATTTCTCCTAATTCATCCATTGTAATTTCATCGTCACCACAAGTAACATTTACCAATACATAACGTGCACCACGAATGTTGCTATCGTTTAATAATGGAGATGACATTGCTTGTTCAACCGAACGAATTGCGCGGTGTTCACCGCTCGCTTGAGCAGATCCCATGATTGCAACACCACTATTTTTCATTACAGTTTTAACGTCATTGATATCTGTGTTGATTTGCAATGTAGTAGTGATAATGTCAGCAATACCTTTAGCAGCAGTTGTTAAAATATCATCTGCATGACCAAAAGCTTCAGTCACTTTAAGGTTACCATAGATCTCACGCAATTTATCATTGCTGATTACTAATAATGTATCAACATTTTCTTTTAATTGCTCTAAACCTAAATCAGCTTGTGCTTTACGTTTTTTACCTTCAAAACCAAATGGGATGGTAACAATACCAACTGTTAAAATTCCCATTTCTTTTGCAGCTTGAGCAATTACTGGTGCAGCACCTGTACCTGTACCACCACCTAAACCAGCAGTGATAAATACCATTTCGGTATTGTTTCCTAAAATTGCTTTTACTTCTTCGATATTTTCGATTGCAGCATTTCTACCAACTTCTGGTAATGAACCTGCACCACGTCCTTTTGTTAAGCTAGAACCCAAAACAATTTTTAAAGGCACTGGACTAATGTCTAATGCTTGTTGATCGGTATTACAAACAATAAAGTCAACACCTTTAATGCCTTGTTTGTACATGTGGTTTACAGCGTTGCTTCCGCCACCACCAACTCCAATTACTTTAATAATTGAAGAGTTGTCTTGAGGTAAATCAAATTTCATCATATTGATTGTGTTTTAAACATTTGATATTATTGGCACTTAGCCGACAATACATTTTTTAACGTTATAAAATTCCTATATTTTTTAATGTGTAATTAACATACCTTTTGTTAGTTACTAACTATTGAATGTTAATTACCTAGGTATTTTTTACTGTTGCACAGAGTCTTCATCAAAAAACTTTTTGATTTTTTCGAACCATCCACCAGAACGTTCTTTGTCTTTTGAATGGCTTGTAATCGTAGTTTTTGTTGTTGCACTGTTTTGATTTTGTTTGTCAATTCGTTGCAACTCTTTCATCACCAAACCTACTGATGTAGCGAATAATGGACTGGTTACATCTTCTGTTCCTTTTGCTAAATGTTCGTTTGGATAACCAATTCGAGTATCCATTCCAGTAATGTATTCAATCAATTGAGAGATGTGTTTTAATTGAGCTCCACCACCTGTAACCACAATTCCTGCAATCAATTTTTTCTCGTACCCAGAATGTTTAATTTCATAATAAACATGCTCAATAATCTCCTCCATTCGGGCTTGAATGATACTCGATAAGTTTTTTACAGAAATTTCCTTGTGTGCTCTTCCTCTTAAACCAGGGATTGAAACGATTTCGTTTTCTTGGTTTTCGCTAGCCAATGCTGAACCGAATTTTATTTTTAATAATTCGGCCTGACTTTTAATAATGGTACATCCTTCTTTAATGTCTTCTGTAATTACATTTCCACCAAATGGTATAACAGCAGTATGACGAATGATGCCTTCATGGAAAATAGCAACATCTGTTGTTCCACCACCAATATCAACCAATACAACACCAGCTTCTTTTTCTTCGTTGCTCAAAACGGCATCTGCAGATGCAAGTGGTTCTAATGTTAATGCAGATACTTCTAAACCTGATTTTTGAACGCATTTGTAGATATTACGAGCAGCTGCAATTTGTCCTGTAATGATATGGAAGTTTGCTTCTAAGCGAATACCCGACATTCCAATTGGATTTTTGATGCCACTTTCGTTATCGATGATATACTCTTGTGGAAGAACATGGATAATCTCTTCGCCTGGAGCCATCGCTAAACGGTACATATCGTCAATCAATGAATCAATGTCTTTTTGAGAAATTTCTTCTTCAATGCTTGAACGTGTTTTGATTCCACGGTGTTGGTTGCTTTTGATATGCTGACCAGCAATACCAACATTTACAATTTTAATATCCACACCGGATTTGTTTTCTGCATCGGCAACAGCTGTGCGGATAGATTGAACCGTTTGGTCAATGTTTTGAACCACACCACGAGCAACACCGTACGATTCTGATTTTCCCATTCCTAGGATTTCAATTTTTCCGAATTCATTTCTGCGACCAACAATCGCTACAATTTTTGTTGTTCCAATATCTAAGCCTACTACAATTTCTGATGGTTCCATGTTCATTTATTTTTTTGTGCAAACAATTTGATTTTTAAATTTTAAATTTATGGTGGAGTATTTATCCCACCAACCGGTAGTGTTTAAGCCTTGTTGGTAGAAGGTAAATAATTTATTGAATTTTTCTTCCATATTGGTCGTATCACCAAAAATGATTTTTTGATTTCCAGCTAAAGGAACAATCTCCATGTCTTTTTCTGCATTGATATAGATTTGCTGTACTTGTGCTTTCCAGAATTCATCCTTATTTATAAATTCTCCCATTGCATATAATTCATCTAACATACTGCTTGCTGCTAAAGCGCTATCTTTTGCAATGTCAAATACAGAATATCTATAACGAGTAATGTAGGGCTCTGTTATTGCTCCACTTGCAATCATTACATTTGCAGTGTATTTATCAGATAATGGCATTGGTTTTCCTTCATCATCAATGTAATAACTTTCGCCATCGGTGTTGATTACTCTTAATATTGGTTTGCGTTGTTTTACATCAATTTTTAGTACACCATCTATGCTTAGCGATACTTCGGCATTGGAAATAGCAGCATGACTGTTTAGCATGTGTTCTATGTCCGCAACATCAATTGTTCGTTTTGGTTGATTTTTAATGCTATCGCCTCTGTCGTTAATCAAGCGAGCAACATCTATATTGTCTAAAAAGAATAAATCACCTTCTTGGTTTACATGAATCACCATTTCTTTACATAGCAGTGAATCTTGTTCTTTATTAATAAAGCCCAAGCTCACTACCAGTCCAGTAACCAGTACTACCCAAAGAGTGATGTATGCTATTTTTTTTAATTTTTTCAAGACTTCTTTAATAAACTATTTTTGATTGGTTCAACAAACGTATCGATGTCGCCAGCTCCCATCGTTAATAATACTTCGATTTTTCGTTTGGTTATTTCATTCACTAATTCACTTTTTTGACAAATGGATTTGTTGTTCGATTTCATCAAATTCAACAGTAATTGTGAGTCAACTCCATCAATCGGTAATTCACGTGCTGGATAAATTTCCATTAAAATACATTCGTCTAATAAATCTAGGCTAGTCGCAAAATCAGCTGCAAAATCTCTTGTTCTGCTAAACAAGTGTGGTTGAAATATTCCTGTTATTTTTTTATTTGGAAACATTTCTTTTGCTGAGTTGATTGTTGCTTTTAATTCTTCGGGATGATGCGCATAATCATCAATAAAAATAAGCTCAGTCGATTTTATTTGATAATCAAATCTACGTCTTACTCCCTTGAAACTGCTTAATGCTGCTTGTATGTCTTTTTCAGAAATTCCTAATTCGCAAGCAATGGCTGTTGCTGCAATTGAATTTTCTACATTGTGTTTTCCAGGTAGTCCCAAGGTCATGTTTTTGAATGAACCTTTTGGAGTTACAATGTCATAATGATATTGTCCATCCTTGATAACAATATTGCTTGCATAATAATCTGCACTGTTATCACTAACTGAATAAGTTATAAGTGCCTTGTTTGTTTTGATTTTAGCTTCAATACTTTTTTTAACAATTAAAGTTGATTCTACTTGATTTGCAAACATGCAGAAAGATTCCTCCACATAGGAAACATCTCCATAGATATCCAAGTGGTCGGCATCAACAGAAGTAATGACTGCAATTTTTGGATGCAATGTTAAGAAAGAGCGGTCGTATTCATCTGCTTCAACAACTACATAGTTATTCGAATTGTTTGTATTGAGTGATGAACTAATCAATAAATTGGTATTGTAGTTTTGAGTGATACCTCCTAAAAATGCAGAAGGGTCTAGGTTTGCAGTCTTTAAAATATGTGCTACTAATGATGATGTCGTAGTTTTGCCATGTGTTCCTGCAACTGCAATGGTAGTTGTTGCTTTTGTTATTAAGCCCAATACTTCAGCGCGCTTTTTAATGTCAAAACCATTGTCTTTTAAATAATTAAATTCAGAATGGTTTGATGGAACGGCAGGTGTGTAAACAATCAATGTTTTTGATTTATCATTTAACACATTTGAGGGAATCAATTTGACATCATCTTCAAAATGAATA
>JBIIOB010000124.1:0-6346 GCA_044337125.1 Bacteroidia bacterium | reverse complement strand
CATTGGATTCTAATCCACCAGTATTTCCGTAAGCTAAAGGCATAACCTTAACATTCCAGTTTACACCTGTTACTCCGATTCCATTGTTGCCTTTTGCTCCTACTGTCCCAGATACATGCGTACCATGTGATTGACTCGGAACATTGTCTGTGTTATTTTGTGTATACCAACCATCATAATCATCTATATAACCATTGTTATCATCATCGATTGAGTTGTTTGGTATTTCATCATAATTCTTCCAGAAATTTAAATCTTGCTGTGCTAAATCAAATCCACCATCTACAACTGCTACTACAATTGTATCGCCTTGGGTTGTCAAACCACCAGTTGTGATGTCCCAAGCTTCTACAGCATCAATATCTGCATCTACCAATCCTCCACTCTGCCCTGTATTGTTCATATCCCACATTACTCCAAATTGTGTATCATTCGGAATAATACGCTCGGTAAACGTATGATTGAATTGTGCAATACTCACATTGGAATTTAACTTTACCGCATTCAACAATTTATTTTGATCAACTGTTGCATTATTAAAATGCAATAAATAAATGTTCATTGATTTTGAAAGTGGCTCTACCATTTTTAATTCAGTAGTTTGTCCATTCAATTTACTCAAATCAGCACAAAGTTGCTCGATGCTAGCGCCTGGCTTCAATAAAACCAATAAATCACCAGGGTTTATATTGTTTTCCTGAGCTTTTGTAATGCTGCTCGTTAATAGTAATAATGAAGCTAAACCAAGTACAATTTTTTTCATTTGCTGAATATATTTATCATAAAAATACGAGATAAATCTGTAATTTGCAATACTCATTCAATAAGCAATGTCAGACAAAAACTTTACTGTTTATAAATCATCAGCTGGTTCTGGAAAAACCTTTACGCTCGTAAAGGAATACTTGGCGCTTGCATTGAATGACCGAAACAATCCACCACAAGCTTACAAACATATTTTAGCCATTACGTTTACCAATAAAGCGGCAAACGAAATGAAGGATCGTATCATCAAGGCGCTAAAGGAATTAGCCATGGATGATTATTCGAAAATTAGTGGGGGAACAACAACACTCTTAGGAATTTTAAAAGAGCATCCAAAACTAAATACACCAGTTCAATTAACAGAAGCAATGATTCGTGAGCGCGCCAACAATGTGCTCAGTTCCATTCTACACAATTATTCCGACTTTGCCATTGGCACCATCGATAGCTTTGTTCACAAAGTAGTACGCACCTTCGCCTTCGATTTAAAAATTCCGATGAGTTTTGAAATTGAAATGGATGATGATAAATTACTGACACAAGCCATTGATTTATTAATTGCTCAAACTGGTAATAACGAACAACTAACAAAAGCGCTCATTGAATTTACTGAAAGTAAAACCGATGATGAAAAGAGTTGGCACATTGAACATGATTTAAAAGTATTTGCCAAAAATTTACTGACCGAAGAAGGAAGCATATATATTGACAAACTGCGAACCTTGAGTGTTGATGATTTTTTTAAAATCAAAGACACCCTCTTTACCTCCATTAAAAAGTTTGAAAGTGCGGTAACAGCAGAAGCAAAAAAAGCAACTGAAATTATCCAAAAAGCGGGTTTAACAAGTAAATCATTTTATTATGGTGATAAAGGCATTTACGCCTATTTTGATCGCTTATCGAAAGGTGCAATTGATAAAATTGAACCCAACTCCTATGTAAGAACAACAGTTGGTGAAGATAAATGGCCTGGAGGAAAACTAAGCAAAGAAGATGGTGCAGCAATAGAAGGAATAAAATCGGAGCTATTAACCATTTTTAATGCTATTGATATCATTAAAGAAAAGGACTATTCCGATTATACGTTATTCCAACTAATAAATAAAAACATTTATTCATTGGCTGTATTAAATGAAATTGAAAAATTATTAAACGAATACAAAGCAGACAACAACATTTTGCACATCTCGGAATTCAATAAGATGATTGCAAAAATTGTATTGAATGAACCCATTCCTTTCATTTATGAACGTTTGGGCGAACGTTACAACAATTACTTGATTGATGAGTTTCAGGATACTTCGGTATTGCAATTTCAAAATTTATTGCCCCTCATTGATAATTCATTGGCGAGCGGACATTTCACCATGCTGGTTGGCGATGGCAAACAAGCCATTTACCGATGGCGAGGTGGCGAAGTAGAACAATTTGCTGTTCTGCCAAAAATATTTTCACACAATGACAATCCTTTGGTGCTGGAGCGCGAAGCCGCACTGGAACGCAATCACAATCCACAAGTATTAAAAAACAATTTTAGAAGCAAACGTGAAATCATTGAATTCAACAACGATTTTTTCAGAACGGTATCGAGCAAACTAAACAATAAGTTTCAAAATATTTATAACGATTTGGAACAAGGTTTTAATCCTGAAAATACAGGAGGTTTTGTTCAGGTAGAATTTACGTCTACCGACAAAAAGGAAGATTTCATGGAATTTAACAAGCAACGAACGCTTGAATTGATCAATGAAATTTTAAAGGATAATTATTCCTTGAAAGACATTGCCATTTTAGTTCGAACAAATTCCAATGGGAGTGAAATTGCGAACTATCTAACAGCACATGGCATCAACGTTATCTCTTCCGATTCTTTGCTATTAAACAAATCGCAAGAAGTAAGTTTTATTTATTCCTTACTAAAATACCTTGCCAACAATACCGATGATATTGTTCATGCTGAGATTTTGGAGTATTTAATCACTCGCAATTACATCAAGGATACCAACATTGATGAGCTTTTAAAAGATAAAAAGAAAACGAGTTTAAATGCATTATTGAAAAATTGTGCTCCTGAGTTCAGCTATCACCAGCTTGCAAAAATTTCGATTTATGAATTATGCGAAACCTTGATACGCTTGTTTCATCTGAACGAACAACCAAATGCCTATATCCAGTTCTTTTTGGATGAAGTACTCAACTACACCTTAAAAAAGAATAATAACCTGAACGATTTTATTGAATACTGGTCGGAGAAAAAAGACAAAGTGTCCTTGATTGTTCCACAAGGAATTAATGCAGTTAAAATAATGAGTATCCATCGTTCCAAAGGATTGGAATTCCCAGTGGTGATTTTACCTTTTTCGAACGGAAAAGTCGAAAAAGGAAAGAAAAACTTATGGATTAATTTGGAGCATCCTTTATTGGAGAACTTACCTTCAGCCATTGTTCCAACTTCTAAAGATTTGGAAAAAACGCCATATGCTGATTTATATGAAGAAGAAAACAATAAGTCTTTGCTCGATAATTTAAACGTAGTGTACGTTGCACAAACCCGTCCCGAAGAACGATTGTATGTAATAACAGGCAAACAAACCGAAGGAAAGGATACCATCTCCACCATTACCGACATGTTCAGCTACTACTACCAAAGTAAAGGATTATTAAATGCTGGCACCAACATTTACACATTCGGTAATGCAAGCAAACACAAGGAGCAGCATGCAATTGCATTGAGCAATAATTATGAATTAAAGACCTTTAACTCCAACCAATGGCGCGATAGTATCAAAATGCGTGCAGCAGCACCCAGCATTTGGAATACCAATATGGCCGAAACTAAAAAAGATTACGGTGTAAAAGTGCATACCGCTTTGGCCCGAATCGTTTATGAAAGCGATACTGAATTTGCAATCAATAGCATGTTCGAAGAAGGATTGATTGATACTGAAGAGCGCGATAGTTTATTAATTACCATACCCAAAATAATATCCAAAGACCAATTAAAACCGTACTTCCAAAAAGGGTTAATCATTAAAAACGAAGCCGAAATTATCAATGCTAATGGTGAATTATTTCGTCCCGACCGTATTGTAATAAATGGCAAAATGGCAACCATTATCGATTACAAAACAGGTGAACAGAAAAAAGAACACGGTCAGCAGGTAATTGGCTATGCCGACTTATTACACGAAATGGGATATACCATTACTGAAAAGCTACTGGTATACATTGAAAAGGACCAAATTGTGAACGTGTAAAACACTCTATTTCATCCACTTATCAGACTTACTAACCATTCAACAAAATCTTTTTGTCAGGTAATGGATTTAGCCTAAATTCGCCTATCTAAACATAAAAAAAATGAATAAACACATTTTAACCATTTCTGCTTTTGCTGCAATCACTGCTCTAATTGCATGTGGCGGAGAGGCAAAAAAAGAAGAAGCTAACTCGGTAAAAAATACCGGTATTGATATAGCTAATATCGACAGTACAGTGAAGCCTGTTGATGATTTTTACCAATTTGTAAATGGTAACTGGATGAAAAACAATCCTGTTCCAGAAACAGAAAGTCGTTGGGGAAGCTTTAACGAGCTTGACAAACAAAACAAAGCTAAATTATTAGCGATTCTTGAAGAAGCTGCTGCTGACAAATCAGCGAAGCCAGGTAGTAACGCTCAAAAAATTGGCGACTTCTACTCTGCTGCAATGGATTCTGTTAAATTAAATGCAGATGGTGCAAACAGCTTAAAAGATGAATTTGCTGCCATTGAAAACATTAAAACAACGGATGATTTAGTTAAAGTAATAGCACATTTACATACTGAAGGAATCAACCCAATGTTTGGTGGATATGTTGGACAAGATCCAAAAATAAGCACTGAATACATCTTGCAATACTATCAAGGTGGAATTGGTTTACCTGACCGTGATTATTATACCAATAAAGATGAGCGTACGTTAGGTATCCAAAAAGCATACAAAGAACATATCTCAAAAATGTTCCAATTGCTTGGTGATAAACCTGAAGTAGCAGATAAAAATGCAAACTTAATTTTTGGTATTGAAACAAACTTCGCAAAAGCATCCATGACAAAAGTGGAAATGCGCGATCCTGAAAAACAATACAACAAAAAAACAATCAAAGAACTTTCTGAATTAACACCTGCATTCAACTGGAATTTATACTTTGAAGGCATTGGTGCTAAAAACATTGCAAATGTAATTGTTGCACAACCTGATTTCTACAAAGAATTGAACAAACAAATCAAAGCGGTTTCAATCAACGATTGGAAAACATACATCCGTTGGCATTTGATTGATGGTACGTCAAGCAAGTTGAGCGACAACTTTGTTAAAGAACATTTCAATTTCTACGGAACAACATTGATGGGTATTCCAGCAATGAAACCTCGTTGGAAAAATGCATTGGAGGCAACAGATAAATCATTAGGAGATGCGTTAGGACAATTATTTGTTCAAAAACATTTTACTGAAGAAAGTAAAAAACGTGTGAACGAAATGGTAGACAACTTAACAGCTGCTTACGAAGAGCGTATCAAAACACGTGACTGGATGAGTCCAGAAACAAAAACTAAAGCAATCGAAAAATTAAAAAAATTCACACGTAAATTAGGTTACCCTGATAAATGGAAAGATTATTCTTCATTAGAAATCAACCGTAACTCGTATGTGGTAAACTTCTTAAATGCAAACAAATACGAATTTGCCTTGAACATGGATAAATTGGGTAAAGCAATTGATAAAGGAGAATGGTTAATGACACCTCCAACAATCAACGCATACTACAACCCACCAATGAACGAGATTGTATTCCCTGCAGGTATCATGCAACCAATATTCTTTAACCCAGATGCTGACGATGCAGTTAACTATGGTGCAATGGGTGCAATTATTGGTCACGAGTTTACTCACGGATTTGATGATGAAGGATCTCAGTTTGATGGTGATGGTAACTTAAAAAACTGGTGGACTGAAGAAGACAAAACAAAATTCAAAGCAAAAACAGATATTCTTGTAAAACAATTTAACTCTTACGTTGCAATTGATAGCATGCACGTAAATGGTGAATTAACATTAGGAGAAAACATTGCGGATTTAGGTGGTTTAACTATTTCTTACTATGCATTCAAAAAATCATTAGAAGGAAAAGCTGCACCAGAAAAAATTGATGGATTTACAGCTGAGCAACGTTTCTTTATGGCTTGGGCTCAAGGATGGAGAGGCAATATGCGTCCAGAATACTTGAAAAACATGGTTCAAACAAACCCTCACTCACCAGGTAATTTCCGTGGAAATGGTCCTTTGAGCAACATGCAAGAATTTTATGATGCATTTGGAGTAAAAGAAGGTGATAAAATGTACCGTCCAAAAGCTGAAAGAGCAGAGATTTGGTAATTGATTAAAATTAGTATCTAGCAAAACGCCCCTTCCAATTTTGGAAGGGGCGTTTTAGTTTATAGGATGAAATAATTAAGAATTAGTAAGAAAAAATGATTTTTAGTATACACAGTTTTAGCCAACAATGCCTAAAGTTTGTTACTTTTGATAAGTAAAAAAT
>JBIIOB010000123.1:0-6350 GCA_044337125.1 Bacteroidia bacterium | reverse complement strand
CACGATTAATTGATGAGTCTACATTAGACATGTCGAAGGCATTGATTTTATCTAAGGTTAAAATAAAAAATATTGCGAATGGTTCAACTATGCAATACACGTTGGTTGCTGAAAATGAAGCCGATTTGAAATCAGGGAAAATTTCAGTGGACTCTCCAATTGGCAAAGGTTTGTTAGGTAAAAAGGTAGGAGATGTTGCCGACATTACAGTTCCGTCCGGAGTTATTAAGTTCGAAATTGTAGAAATTTCTAGATAATTGCATGGCAAGTATATTTACTAAAATTATTTCAGGAGAAATTCCATCTTACAAAATTGCTGAAAGCGATAAGTTTTTAGCCTTTTTGGATGTGTTTCCTTTGGTACATGGACATGTACTCGTGGTTCCTAAAAAAGAAATTGACTATATATTTGATATCGATGATACTGATTTATCTGAAATGATGATTTTTGCAAAAGGTGTTGCAAAAGCGCTGAAGAAATCAGTTGAATGTAAACGTATAGGAGTTGCTGTTATCGGTTTGGAAGTGCCTCATGCACACATTCACCTTGTTCCAATGAACACCGCTAACGATATCAATTTTACACAAGCCAAAATAAAACCAAGTCAGGAGGAATTGAGCTTGATGGCGGATAAAATCCGTTCAAATTATTAATTCTATTTTTCTGCGCGTTTAGGGTTTTCAGCAATAAACGCTTTCCAACCAGTATAGCTTTTTGTTGTCGTACCTGGCTTACGTTGAAAATGATGACAAACTGCAGCAGCTAGCCCATCCGTAGCATCCAAAAATTCAGGTGTTTCTTTGAAATTAAGCAAAGTTTTAAGCATTGCTGCAACTTGTTCCTTTGAGGCATTTCCACTGCCTGTAATCGATTGTTTTATCTTTTTTGGGGAATATTCGTGTATAGGCAAGTTTTTTGACAAGGCACCTGCTATTGCAACCCCTTGTGCTCTCCCCAATTTTAGCATCGATTGTACATTTTTACCAAAAAATGGAGCTTCAATCGATAATTCATCTGGATGGTATTGCTCAATCAAAGACACTACACGTTCAAATATTTTTTGAAGTTTAAGTGCATGATCACCTACTTTCTCTAAGCGCAACACACCCATCACCACTAATTCCATTTTCGTACCTTTAACATGAATTATCCCATAGCCCATAATATTGGTGCCTGGGTCAATGCCTAAAACTATTTTATCAGTACTCATGCTTAATTAACAGTGCTTTTTTATTATTATTGTTGAGCTTAATGATACAACAAAAACAAACGATTTCTTACAAAGTTATAAGTCTTTTTATAAAGGCCGTTATTTTATTGCTTTCTATTGTTTACATCTTCAATAAACTAGTTGTTGCAAATGAAGTCAATTTTCTAATTCAAGAACTGAAAGCCTCAAAGCTTAGTTATGTTGTATTGGTTTTTGTTCTGATGTTTGTTAACTGGGGATTAGAAGCATTAAAATGGCAGTATTTAATTAAACCTTTGGAACATATTTCATTTTTAAAGTCATTGCAGTCGGTTTTTTCTGGAGTTACTGTTAGCATTTTTATGCCCAATAGAATTGGTGAATTTGCTGGGCGAATATTTTATTTAGAAAAAGCTGATAAGATTAAAGCAACCATCAAAAACTTTATTGGTAGCATTTCTCAACTAACAGTAACATTGGTGTTTGGTTTGGTGGCTATTGCTTTCGCTTATTATCAGAACATACTGCGCCTTGATGAAATTCAAATCATCAAAAAAAATTATTGGTGGATTTTCTTGTTCTTGCTGCTTTTTTTTATCAGCTGTTTTTTCTTTGTTAAATTTTATGGAGCTAAGTTCTTCGGAACAAAAGCGAGTTATTTAGAAGCTTTGTACGATGTAAATTACAAGCAATGGTTGTATGTTTTTCTTTTATCAATTGTTAGGTATATCGTTTTTCTTATGCAGTTTTATATTTTGTTAATGGCGTTTGATATTCAAGTTGCTTTTCAAACTGCAGTTACTGTTATTGCACTCCTGTTTTTTGTGTCAAGTTTTATTCCTTCATTTGCCACAACCGAGGTGATTACTAGAGGCGCTACTGCTGTTTATTTATTTAATTTGGCGGATGTAGATACCTCTTTAGTAGTGGTTGTTTCATTGTTACTATGGATAATTAATTTGGCTATTCCGGCATTGTTAGGAGGTTTGTTCGTTTGGAAGATGAAATTTTTTAAAGAGAAAAAATAATGTATTTACTTCAAGTTACTTTTCTTGTTTTTGTTGCTTGCATTGTTTTTTTATATGCGATTCAAATTATTCAGTATGCAATTGGTTGGATGAATGTAACTGCAATTATTCCGCGTTCACCCACTCATAAAATAGCCGTTATTATTGCAGTTCGGAACGAAGAAGCAATGATTGAAAATTGTTTGAAAGCCCTACTTGACCAAAATTATCCTAGTCAACTTTTTGATGTAATTTTAGTGGATGATTTTTCGGAAGATGGGACCGTTGATTGTGTCAAAAGAATTTCAAAAACACATTCTAATGTTTTCATTTTAAAATTAGATGTTGCTGATGGTACAGGTAAAAAAGCGGCAATTCGAAAGGGTATTTTATATACTGATGCAACAATTATTGTTACAACAGATGCAGATTGTTGGATGGAAAAAGATTGGTTAACTACAATCGCTGCGGGTTTTGAAAATGATAGTACAAAAATGGTGGTGGCTCCCGTTGCTTTTTGCAATGAAAAAAATGTATTTGAAAAAATGCAAAGCTTGGAATTTATGGCTTTGATTGCATCTACTGCAGGAGCAATTTTTTATAAAAAACCAATTATGTGTAATGGTGCAAATTTGGCTTATTTAAGAACCTCATTTTTTGAAGTCAATGGATTTGATGGTGTAAATCACATTAGCACTGGCGATGATGTATTGCTGATGTATAAGTTGTCTAAAATCTACCCGAATGGAATTCGTTTTCTGAAAGATTCGAAAGCGATTGTTTATACGCATCCTAAGAATAATCTGATGGGTTTTATAAATCAACGAAAACGTTGGGCATCTAAGCCTTTTTCACTTTTAAATAGGGCTACAAAATATACTTCAGTTTTAGTATTCCTGACAAATTTATCGTCTATTATGTTGATTATTAGCTTGTTTTGTTTGGGTAAAATAGATATTAGTCATGGTTTTGCATTAATTTGTCTGATTCTGCTAGGAATTAAATGCATTATTGACTTTTTGTTATTATTTTTAGCATCTTCCTTTTTTGGGAAACGAAGTTTGTTGATTTATTTTTTACCCGAACAAATTATCTACATGTTTTATGTAGTTTTTATCGGATTACTCAGTACAACAAAGTCGTTTTCATGGAAAGGGAGAGAACTCAAAAATTAGATGTCTAAAAAAGCGGATAAATATTCAGAATCATTAACACAGCATGCATGGAAGCGCTTGAAAAAAAACAAGCTTTCTATGTTTGGTTTGATTGTTATCATTCTGTGCATGATTGTAGCTGTTTTAGGTTATTTAATTACACCCGACTCAACTCCTGATGCAAATGACCAATTGTTAGAGCTTTCTAAAAAGCGCCCTGGTTTTGAAGTAAAAATGCTTTTGAGAAGAAAAAACGAGCCTAAGCACGAAACAAATATTTTCTCAAAAATGGTATTTGGCGAAATTAGTGATTACCGTTCTATTCCATTTAAAGATTATCGATTTGAAGGAAACGATATTATTGTTCGTGAATATACAGGTGATGATGAAAAACGTGTAGGAACAGATATTCGAATTAATTTGGCAGATGTTGTTTATCCAATTAATTACAATACACCTATTGAGAATAATTTAGAGCAAGGCTACATGGAGTTTTATGAATTTGGTAGTACCACCAAAGTCAAAAAAACAGTGAAGGAACTACGAGAAGAGATTGAGTCTAAAAATATTGTTACAAAAAAATTTATTTTAGGAACTGATCCTTCTGGACGAGATTTATTAAGCCGATTGATGATCGGTACACGTGTTTCTTTTTCAGTAGGTTTTATTTCTGTTTTTATCTCCATTTTTATTGGAGTGTTAATGGGTGCTTTGGCTGGATTTTACAGAGGTAGAGTAGATGATATTATTATTTGGATGATTAATGTAGTATGGTCTATTCCTACTTTATTACTTGTAATTGCGATTACATTAGCATTGGGTAAAGGTTTTTGGCAAGTGTTTGTTGCTGTGGGTTTAACAATGTGGGTAGAAGTAGCTCGTGTAATCCGTGGTCAAGTAATGAGTTTGCGCGAGAAAGAATTTATTGAAGCTGGTAGGGCCTTAGGATTCAAAAATATCCGAATTATTTTCCGACACGTTTTACCAAATGTGATGGGACCTGTAATTGTTATTTCTGCAGCTAATTTTGCGTCTGCAATTTTAACGGAGGCAGGTTTGAGTTTCCTTGGTATTGGTGCACAACCTCCAACTGCATCTTGGGGTGCAATGATTAATGCTCATAGAGGATACATCATTGGTGATGCTCCTTATTTGGCCTTTCTTCCAGGACTAGCAATCATGTTAATGGTACTTGCATTCGTTTTATTAGGGAATGGATTGCGTGATGCCTTAGATTCAAAATCAATTGATGATGATCAAGTAATGTTCTAGTAAATTACAATTCAACCACTTTTTTCTACAATTCATCTTTTTTTGCTTTATCACCTTCATTAGTTGATATACTATTGCTGAAAATTTAGCACTATGAAATCAATTAAACGATTATTGCCCCTCCTATTATTTAGTTTCGCAACAAATATGTTGCTTTCTCAAACACAAACAATTAAAGGAACCTTATTAGATAAACAATCACAATCACCATTGCCTGGTGTAAATATTATTATCATCGGTTCTGATCCTATTAAAGGAGCTACTACTGATTTAGATGGTAAATTCCGGATTACAGATGTTAATCCAGGGAGATACGACCTAAAAGCGACCTATATGGGTTATAAAGAAGTTGTAATTCCGAATGTGGTAGTTACTTCTGGAAAGGAAGTGAGTTTGGATATTGCCTTGGAGGAAAATGTGAATGCGTTAAAAGAAATTGTAATTACTGGTACCAAAAAGAATGAAACCAATAATGAAATGACAACAGTAAGCTCACGTTCATTTTCGATGGAGGAAGTTAATCGATATGCAGGTGGTCGATCGGATCCATCTCGCTTAGCAGCGAATTTTGCTGGTGTAAGTAGTCCCGATGATTCACGAAATGATATTGTTATTAGAGGAAATTCTCCCACAGGTGTATTGTGGCGAATTGAAGGATTGAATGTTCCTAATCCCAATCACTTTTCTACCATTGGAACAACCGGTGGTCCAGTAAGCGCCATCAATACCAACATGCTTAAAAATTCAGATTTTTTCACTTCTGCTTTTCCTTCTGAATATGGAAATGCAAATGCCGGAGTTTTTGATTTGGGATTTCGTTCTGGTAATGCAGATAAGCGCGAACACACCATCCAATTCGGTGCTTTAACTGGCCTGGAAGCAATGACCGAAGGTCCCATTAATAAAGCGAAAGGCTCATCCTATTTATTGGCATATCGTTATTCATTTACTGGATTTGCTCAAGCTTTAGGAATCCCAGTTGGTACCACAGCCACTCCATTTTATCAAGATTTATCATTTAAAATCAATAGCGGAACTACTAAACTTGGGAAGTTCACACTATTTGGTTTAGGTGGAAAAAGTAAAATTGATTTTTCTCATAACAAAATTGATAGTACGGATCTTTTTGCTGATCCTACCAAGGATAGTTATTTTATAAGTGATATTGGGGTAGTAGGATTAAAACACTTTATTAGAATTGGGGAGAAATCATACATGAACACTATTATTGGTTCAACTTATGCGGCATCTAGCTTTGATTTAGATACGATTTCTAAAACAGATGGTTCTGCTGTTCGAACTTTAGAAAACAAAACAACACGAATTCATTATTCTGTCAATACTTCCTTTAATTCAAAAATTAATTCAAAGCTATTTATTAAAATTGGCGCAATTGCGGAAATGATTAACCTGAATTTGTTTTATAGAAATAAACTAAGTACAGGAACATGGAATCAAATTTGGGATTACAATGATTATACAACCTTAATTCAAGGTTATGCACATGCAAAATACAATTTCACGGATAAGTTAACTTTAAATGCGGGAGCACATTATCAAATTTTAACTTTAAATAATTCGACTTCTATTGAGCCTCGTGTAGGGTTGAAATATCAATTCAACGAAAAAAACACGATTAGCATTGGTTATGGAATGCATAGCCAAATGCAGCCTACTGATGTTTACTTTTATCGTGAGTTAAAAGCTGATGGTACTTATGACCAATC
>JBIIOB010000122.1:0-6370 GCA_044337125.1 Bacteroidia bacterium | reverse complement strand
GTTTATCTGCCTTTGATTTTGTTGCAAAGGAACATCAACCAACTATTAAAAAAGCAGTAGCAGCAGTTTTTAGAACAGGTAAACTCCAACAATATAAATTGTCTGGAGTTGGTCCAAATAATTCCCTTTCTTATTATTCAAGTAAGTTAACTCCAGTTATGGAGGATAAAAAAATTGTTGCCGTTATAATTGATACCATTGATGTAACAAATGAGGTTGGCACACAAGAAAAATTAAAACAAAGCGAATTAAAATATAAAAAATTATCCGAAGCAGCATTTGAATCGATTGTGATCCATCAAAATGGAAAAGTAGTTGAAGTGAATGATGCAACAATTAAATTGTTTGGTTATTCAGAAAAACAATTAATCAATCAACCCATACATAAATTTATTGACCCATCCTTTCATCAAACTGCAATCCTTAAATTTCAAAATAAAGATGATCGTATTTTTGAACTCTTAATGATTAAAAAAAGTGGTGATACATTTTGGGCAGAAGTTGTTGGAAGAGCAATTGAATACAATAATCAATTGGCTCATGTCGTTGCAATTCGTGATATTAGTTTACAAAAGGAATATGAGAAAAATCTGAAGGAAAGTGAAGCTCGTTTTCGGATGCTTGCCGACAATGCTGTAGATATTATTTCTCAATACCAAGTTTATCCCCAGCACAAATTAATTTATACAAGTCCTTCTATTGAACGTGTAACAGGTTATACTCAAGCCGAGTTTTATGCTGATCCATTTTTAGGTCAAAAAATAATACATCCTGATGATTTAAAGTTATTGAAGGATCCACAAAATGCTCCAACAAGTAAATATGAGAAAAAGACACCTGTTCCGTTTGTTGCACGTTGGATTAAAAAAGATGGTAGTATAATTTGGATTGAGACCATCAATCGACCAATATTTGATGATCAAAACCGATTAGTTGGTTTTGAATCAGTTGCCAGAGACATTACAGAACGAAAATTATTAGAACAAGAGAAGAGTATTGGTGAGCAAGCCTTGACACAAGTTTTAAATAATATTAACGAACTTGTGTATTACATTCAAATAATGCCTGATGGAAGTAAAAAAGTAAAATACCTCGGAAATCAGATTGAGCGAATTTTAGGGATAACAAAAATACAATACGAGCAAGAGGCTGGAGGACTTATAAAATATGTTCATCCTGATGATGTTGGTCGGATTACACAAAAGGCTGAAGGACTTAAAAACAAAAGAATGCCTCAACAATTTGTGTACAGATTTCAGCATCAGAAAACCAAAGAATACCTTTGGTTGGAGGAGCGAGTTACACCTCAATTTGATGAGAAAGGGAAGCATATTGGAAATTTTGGAATAACCACCGATGTAACTGATCGTATTTTAGCTGAACAAGCAGTTAAAAAAAGTGAAGAACGCTTCAGAATGATGGCAGAGAATGCTATGGATGTAATTTACAGATATACCATTTCTCCAAATCCACATTACGAGTATATCAGTCCTTCTATTATAAAAATGTCGGGGTATACTCCCGAAGAATTTTACGAAGACCCATACATCGCATTTAAAATTATTCATCCCGATGATCTTTATCTTATTGGTGATGCTGAAGCATCTTTAAAAGAAAAAAATGAAATTAATTCAGTGAAGGATCAAAGTGTTGTTTTGCGTTGGATTAAAAAGGATGGTAGTGTAATTTGGACCGAGACAAAGACTCAAAATGTTTTAGATGAGAAAGGGAACAAAATTGCCATTGAAGGAATTACACGTGATGTAACAGAACAAAAACATAGTGTAGAAAACTATAAAAGTTTAGTCGATTTTACGCCTGATGGCGTAATGATTCATGTTGATGGATTTATAAAATTTGCAAATCCAAGTGCACTAAAAATGATTGGCGCAAAAAGTTTTGATGATTTAAAAGATAAATCATCATTTGAGCTAATTCAACCAGAATACCACAACCAACTTATTGAAAGAATTAAAAGGATAAAACAAGGGGAAGAACTTGATTTTACAGAAATAAAAATTAAAACCTTAGATAATAGGTCGCTTACAATTGAAACAAAGCCAATTGCCATTAAGTTCAACGGAATTGATGCAATTCAGGTTGTTTTCCATGATGTAACGGCTCAAAAACAATTAATGCGTGAGCAATTACGCGCTCAAATTGCAGAAGAAACAAATCAGAATTTGCAGAAACAAATTTCTGAACGAATTAAGGCTGAATCGGAATTAAAAGAGGCACAAAAATTTACTCGATTAATTATCGAAAGTTCCATTGATATGATTTGTGCTTCTGATAAGGATGGCTATATTACCGAATTTAATCAGGCAGCATTAGATACTTTTGGTTATACCTTAGATGAAATAATTGGTCAGCACGGAACAATTTTATATGCTGTACCAAACGACCGACTTGAAATAACAAATAACGATTTATTGAGGAAAGGAACTTTTTCAGGCGAGGTATTGAATCGTAAGAAAAATGGTGAGGTTTTTATTTCATACCTATCTGCCTCAGTATTGAAAAATGAAGATGGTGAAATAATTGGATCCATGGGGGTTTCTCGTGATATTTCTAAGGAAAAGGAGGCAGAACAGCGATTAAGAGAACAATCGGCTAAGTTAAATGCTGTATTTGAAAGTAGTTCCCATGTTATTTGGACCATTAACAGAGAATATAAAATTACCTCGTTTAATACAAACTTTGATAAGCATATGAAGACGCGTTACGGCATTAATGCTGAAATAGGTCTAGATATGGTATCTGGCGCTACTATTAGTAGTGAAAAATATAATAAATTTTGGATTGAAAAATACAATTCAGTTTTTAGAGGCAAGGCCGATTATTTTGAAACACAATTGATTGATAAATTCGGAGAATTGGTATGGCGGGAGATTTATTTAAATCCTATCATTGATAATAATGGCAAAGTAATCGAAGTTTCGGGTATTGGCCACGATATTATTGAGAAAAAAATATCTGAGGAAAAAATTAAGCAATCATTAGAAGAAAAAGAAGTTCTTTTAAAAGAGGTCCACCATCGTGTAAAGAATAACCTTCAAGTAATTTCAAGTATTCTTAATCTTCAATCTTCGTATGTGAAGGATCAGGGAACCCTTAATATATTGAAGGAGAGTCAGAACCGTATAAAATCGATGGCATTTATCCATGAAAGTTTATATCAAACCAAAGACTTTTCAAGCATCAATTTCTCTGAATATGTGGTCAATTTGGCCAATAATTTAATGCATTCTTACTCAAATTTTGAAAACGAAATAAAATTAAATCTTGACATTCAAAATGTTTTTCTTAATTTAGACCTGGCAATTCCATGTGGATTAATCATAAATGAAATTGTATCCAACGCATTAAAATATGCTTTTGTCGAAAAAAGTCAAGATGGAGAAATTGCAATTGTGATGAAAAGTGATGGTGAAAATCTTTCATTGCGAATTGGAGATAATGGAATTGGATTACCAAAAGAGGTAGATTTTAGAAATACTGAATCATTAGGATTACAATTGGTTGTTACTTTAACAGATCAATTAAATGGTGAAATAAGTATCGATACAACAAAAGGAACAACATACACGATTATATTTAATCAAAGCCAAGCTAAAAACCGAATTTAATACCATGTCGAAAACAAACATTTTAGTAGTAGAAGACGAAAGCATCGTTGCAAAAGACATTCAACACAGCTTGAAAAAGTTGGGTTATACGGTTGTTGGAATTTGCTCCAATGGCGAAGATGCTATAAAAACTGCTGAAGAATTAAAACCAGATTTAGTTTTAATGGATATTATGCTTAAGGGTGATATGAGTGGTATTGAAGCAGCATCGTACATTCGCGAAAAATTCAATATTCCTATTATTTATCTTACTGCTTATGCTGACGAAAGTACTTTAAGCAAAGCAAAAGTTTCTGAGCCTTATGGTTATATCATTAAGCCTTTCAAAGAGATTGATTTGCATACATCCATCGAAATGGCTGTATACAAACATGAAAAAGAGTCTGATGTAAAAAAAGAGCGTGATTTCTTATATTCAATTGTTGAAAACAAAGAATCAAAAGATATTATTTTTGTTAAGTCGAATTCTCGTTTAGTTAAAGTTAAAACAAGTGATATCTATTTTGTAGAAGCATTGAAAGATTATGTTGTAATCAATACAGCGAATGCTAGATACACAATTCACTCTACAATGAAGGATATCGAGAAAAAACTTCCTACATCTGATTTTATTCGAGTTCACCGTTCATTTATAGTTCGTATTGATAAAATTGTTGCAATTGAACAACCGAACTTGATATTGGAAGATGATAAAAAGTTAATTCCAATCGGAGGTTCTTATAAGGATGATTTATCTAGCCGTTTAAATATGGTATAATCGAACAATAAAGCATAAAAAAGCCCCCTATCAATTTTTGTTAGGTGGCTTTTTTTATAACTATAAGTTAGAGTAGTGTGGTTGGACAAACATATTCTGTTTTTTGAACATCCAATTGTTTAATTTCATTAAAACCACCAATAACATCTACAAAATTTGTCCATCCTCTTTGTTTCAATATGGAGGCAGCTATCATACTTCTATAACCTCCAGCACAATGTAAAATGAAGGATTTATCTTTTGGAAATTCGGCTAGGTGGTTATTTATTTCATTCAATGGGATATTTATAGCACTGACTAAATGTTCCGAATCAAATTCGCTTTTTTTACGAACATCAATCACAATTGGTGATTCAGATTTTAGTTTTGTTACAAATTCTTCTGGTGTAATTCGATTAACCTGTTCTGTTTCTTTTCTGGCATCAACCCATGTTTGAAATCCTCCTTTTAAAAATCCAATTGTGTGATCGTATCCCACACGTGATAGGCGGATAATAGTTTCCTCTTCTTTACCTGGATCGGTAACTAATAGGATTTCCTGGTTTATATCTGTAATCATTTCACCAACCCACATTGCAAAATTGCTGTCAATTCCAATATTGATACTGTTTGGTATAAAACCTTTTGCGAATTCTGAAGCCTTTCGGCTATCCAAAACTAGTGCTCTTGTTTCATTAGCCGCAGCTTCGAACTCCACTGCATTTAAAGGTTTGTAGCCTCGTTCCATTATTGTATCCAAACTTTCATAGCCTTTAATATTCATCAATACATTTTTCGGGAAGTATCCTGGAGGTGCTGTTAACCCTGATAATAACGTTTTAATAAATTCTTCTTTTGTCATATCAGGACGCAATGCATAATTCAATCGCTTTTGATTTCCTAAGGTATCTGTGGTTTCTTTACTCATCATTTTTCCACATGCACTTCCTGCCCCATGATTTGGATAAACAATCAAATCATCACTCAATGGCATTATTTTATTTCGTAAAGAATCAAATAAATGTGCAGCTAATTTTTCTTGCGTTAGCTCTGCGATTACATGTTGAGCTAAATCTGGACGGCCTACATCGCCAATAAATAAAGTATCACCAGTGATAATACCTTGTTCCTTACCATGTTCATCTATCAACAGGTAAGTGGTGCTTTCCATGGTGTGGCCAGGAGTATGAATCACCTTAACTGTATAATTTCCTATTTTAAATAATTGATTATCTTCTGCCACAATAGCATCGAATCCGGGCTTTGCCGTTGGTCCGTAAACAATTTGTGCTCCTTCTTTTTTAGCCAAATCTAAATGTCCACTTACAAAGTCGGCATGGAAATGTGTTTCAAAAACATATTTAATTTTTGCATTGTCTTTCTTTGCTCTATCTATATATGGTTGAACTTCACGTAATGGATCAAAAATAGCAGCTTCTCCATTGTTTTCAATATAATATGCTGCATGTGCAATACAGCCTGTATAAATTTGTTCTACTTTCATAATTAGTTGTTTTTAAATCTGGAGCAAATTTAGAGGAGAACAAAATCCTGGACAGTGATATTCGTCACATTTCTGATAAAAATATCAGAAACTATAATCTCTGATTTTTAAGGTAAGCTTTGATTGTACGATATTGAAGAATGAAAGGTTTGCAATTTCCTTAGATATTTTAAGGTCTGTGAAAATTGTAAATGACACCTGTTTATATCTTTTTGTTTTTTAGCGAACCTTTATTTTTTGTTGCCGTACAAAACGCCAAACTAAACTATTCTATACCTAAAACCCTTTCAATTCAAAGCTTTTGAGGGGGCTGGTAAAAATCGCAAACAAATTCTACTCCCAAATCATTAAAAATTAACAAAACCTATTCAAATGAAAAAATACTCACATTCTAAACAAACTAGTCATGAAAACAAACTTCTACCTTCTAACAGTGTTGGTATTTGCCATTCAGGTAATGGTAAAAAGCCAAACGCCCGCCAACCAGGCTTTTCAACATAA
>JBIIOB010000121.1:0-6373 GCA_044337125.1 Bacteroidia bacterium | reverse complement strand
CTCAGTATGCTCAATCAAGAGGATTTGAAGGAGATTTGATCTGGGACATCATAAAACAGGAAGATTAATTCAACTAAAATTTGAATAAAATTTCTATTCTACTAGTTTTAATTTTTTCAAAACAGGTAAGGCTTCTTGCTTATACAAAACCGGAATTATACGTTTTAATACTTTCCCTTCTGGACCATCAAAATAAATCACCAAACGAGGGTATGAGAATTTTGGGGTTCTAAATACCAATGATTTTATTTTACTACGACTAATTGTGGGTGTTCTGCTGCTATTCAATCCATTGATAATTTGTTTCATGGAAAGATACAATAAATACAAGGCTGCATAATTAATGGGATTCATGAAAAATCCGGAACCATAATACATCACCGAAAAAGCCGTATAGACAAATATTAAAAAAAAGAAAATATAATTTAGGACACTTAAAATACCCCAACCCTCACCTAGTTTATGTTCTAAAGGAATACGGTGTGGTTCTTTACTATTAAAAATGAAAATATATTCATCTGTAATATGACAGTATTCTTTTTTATTAATTCTAAAATAATTGCTTTCCATAATTCTTAATTCTCAACACAAATGATTCATACAAAAGTACTCTAATTTTTGTAAAGTATTTTTATCATTTTTTCATCTCTACCATAGATATCAATAAAAAATACCAAAGAATCATTAGCAAGTGTTTCAGCAGTATAATATGTGATATAGATAGGTATTGGGCGCTTCATGTATACATACTTTTGTTGTTCTTTTAACAAATCTGACTTTAATGAATCCATTGGGTATTTCAAACTATCGTCTCGAATTAAAAAACCAGCAAAATCAATAAATTTCTCCAAACGAACACAACCATGACTCATGGCGCGCATTTCACGTCCAAATAATTTTCGATTATCTGTATCATGCATATATACACCATGTTTGTTATTAAAATTAAATTTTAAAATACCAAGTGAATTATCATCCCCTATCCGCTGACGAAGTTTCCATGGAAAATAGGTTTTTGAATACTTTTTCCACTTAATTTTCGAAGGATCAACAACTGAATTGTTTCCATCAAGGACATCAAAATTCTTTCGCCTTAAATAGGATGTATCCCGTTTTAGAATTGGCAATATCTCTTTAGTAGCAATACTGAAGGGAACTGTCCAGTAGGGATAAATAATAAAATATCGAATAGAACTTTTTAATAAAGGTGTTTGTGTTTTGGGGGCACCAACTATCACTCTTGAATTCATAACAAATGTATCTGCCTCCACTACTTTCATTTCATATTTAGGTATATTCACCCATACAAATTGTTTATCACTAGGTAATGTTCTCCAACGACAACGCTCCATGTTTAATTCGATTTGCCTAATATAATCCGCCTTTGTTCGCTGAAGAGCTTTAAATGTGAGCTTCCCTACTTTCCCATCCTCAATTAAATTATGTCGACATTGGAAATTTTTAATGGCTTTCACCAATTTTATTGAATCGCTGCCAGAATATTCCTCAAAATAATCATGACTAGCAATCAATCTCTTTTTTAATCGATCAGTAAAGGTTAATGAATCCGATTCACGTGTAGCTAAACTGTCCCAATCAACATCTTTAAATTCAAATTTGAAATTTTTTAATGCTATTTTTAGCGATTGGTAAGCTGTATCTCTTGGTTCAATGCTATCGATAGTAGCTTTAAAACAATTCCTATTAAAACTATAGTCAAATAATGAAACCAAACTGGTATCCATTTTTCCTGGATGCCATTCAAAAGCAAGGCTATCTGGATTCATACGCCCTTTTGAAGCATGAACCATTAAGGTGAAAAACGCATCGGTTAAAAGAACATCTGCCTTGAAAAGTTTAACGGCATCTATCTTTTTGCTAATGCTATCTCTTTTTGTTTTAATTAAATTTGTAATGTTCTGAAAGTGATAATCTTGTTTTATCAAACCATATTCATCACAAGTATTCAACAAATTTAATAGTGAATCGGCCTGAGGAAGCGTATTGCCTTTATTGGTCCAAAGTAAGGTAAACTTGCTTTTCTGATATGTTTCGAAAATAAATTTGGTAGCATAAAGGCTATCCTTTTCTAATAACAAAAAAACGGAAGTATCAATAGATTCAAATTGTTGGGTAATCAATTTATTTATTTCCTCGTTTACCATTTCGGGCTTTTCAACTAACACCACAGGTTTCAATTCTTCATGAGAGCATTTACTACAGCCAACAATTAAAATGAATAGGAAAAAAAATGGGTATAATAACGACTTTTTCAATTAGAATAAGTTTTATGAATCAAAGGTATGGAATTAGCACTAAACAATTACCTTTGTATACATACAAATAAAGGCACATTGATTTTAGTTACAGGCGGAACAGGTTTAGTAGGATCACACCTCTTATACGATTTATGTAAATCGGGCAAAAAGGTGCGTGTTATTAAGCGTGAAAAAAGCAATTTATCCAATGTAAAAAAAGTATTTGGTTATTACAGTTCAAATACGGATGAGTTGCTTAAGAACATAGAATGGATTGATGTAGACCTTTTAGATATTTATTCTGTATTAGATGCTTTAAATGGAATTACAGAAGTATATCATTGTGCTGCAATGGTTTCATTTGAGCCACAGCACGAAGAAGAAATGATGCGCATCAATGTTGAAGGCACTGCCAACATGGTAAATGCTGCCCTCGAAAAAGGAGTCACTAAATTTTGCCATGTTAGCTCTATCGCAACTGTTGGAAGAGCCGAACACGGCAATATCACTACCGAAGAAAATTTCTGGAAATCATCGCCCGACAATTCCAACTATTCAATTAGTAAATATGGAGCCGAACGTGAAGTGTGGAGAGCATCGGAAGAAGGCTTAAATGTAGTTATCGTAAATCCCTCATTAATTATTGGGGCTGGTAATTGGACACAAAGCAGCTCTAATATGTTTACCAAAGGCTACAAAGGAATCAACTATTATACCGATGGAATCAATGGATTTGTAGATGTGCGAGATGTTGCATCCCTGATGATTCAACTAATGAATAGTAGCATTAAGAACCAACGCTATTTATTGAATTCTGAAAACATCAGTTATAAAATGTTTTTCGATACGATGCATATTGGTTTTTCAAAACGAAAACCACAAATTAAAGCAGGAAAATTTTTAAGTGGGTTTGCATGGAGAATGGAAAAAATTCGCCATTTGCTTACAGGGTCTGTGCCTTTGATTACTAAAGAAACGGCTCGTTCAGCGCATCGTATTAGCCGATTCTCTAATCAAAAAATAGTGAACCAATTTCCCAATTTTAAATTCATTCCTGTAGAGCAATCCATAAACGATACTTGCAAATTGTATCTCCGCGACTTGAACTAATTACTTCTCATTCATCACTTCAGCTTGCATCTTACTTAAATCGTTTAACACCAATTGGTATATTTCTACAAGTAAAGTTGGATGTTGTGTGTAAAACACAAAACTTTCATCGTATTGCTGTTTGGTGATATTTTGTTTTTTAAAAATATCCGCATTGGGCACTATAGCATCACCTGGCATTGTAATACTTGCATTATTTGGATTAGGCGCATTCATGTTCAAGGTTGCTTCCAACAAATGAACCTCCACCATTATTTTCGCCATTTTCTCTTGAGAAAGTACCGTATCAGGAATAGTAACACTTGTCTCAGAGCTACAAGCAACAATAAATACAGTAATTAGAATAAAAATTATTTTTTTCATAGCCATCTGAATACAAAGTTAGTATAAAAAATTAAGCTATTTTTGTGCCAATGAGCACATTTGCAAATAAAGTAGTTTGGATTACAGGAGCATCCTCTGGAATAGGTGAAGCATTAGCGAATGCCTTTGCAGTGGAAGGAGCAAAATTAGTGCTTTCATCTCGTAGAAAAGAAGAGTTGGAACGTGTTAAAACGGAATTAAAACTTACGGAGGAACAAGTTCTTATTTTACCTATCGATTTAGCAGATACGAGCAAAGCAAACGATTATACCCAACAAGTAATTTCTAAATTCGGACGCATAGACATTCTCATCAATAATGGTGGTATTAGTCAGCGTGCCCTAACAAAAGACACTCCACTAGATATTGACCGAAAAATAATGGAGGTTAATTTTTTCGGAACCATTGCACTTACAAAAAGTGTATTGCCTGTGATGTTAAAACAAAAAAGTGGACACATCATTGCAATGAGCAGTATTGCTGGCAAATTTGGTTTTTATTTCCGTTCAGCTTATTCAGCTTCTAAACATGCATTACATGGTTTTTTTGAGTCATTACGAATGGAAATTTACAAGGACAATGTTCAAGTAATGATAGTTTGCCCTGGTAAAATTAAAACCAATATCTCCATAAATGCAGTTACTGGCGATGGTGGCACTCACAACAAAATGGACGAAAGCCAAGCAAATGGGGTAAGTGCCGAAGAATGTGCAAAACAAATATTAAAAGGAATAAAAAATAATACAGAAGAATTATTCATTGGAGGAAAAGAATTAAGAGCTGTTTGGGTAAAACGTTTTTTTCCAAAATTATTTTCAAAATTAATTCGAAAACAAAAACCAGAATAACAGATGATGAGCAAGCCAACCATAGCAGGAATCCAACAAGTAGGAATAGGAATACCAAACGTACACGAAGCATTTAAATGGTACCGTCAAAACTTTGGAATGGATATTCCAATTTTTGAAGAAGCAGCCGAAGCGAACTTAATGCTTCCATACACAGGCGGGAAACCTCATATGCGTCATGCAATACTTGCTATCAATATGAAAGGTGGCGGAGGATTCGAAATTTGGCAATATACCAGTCGTAAACCAGAACCTTGCTCATTCGAATTACAAGTTGGAGATTTAGGATTCTATTGTGCTCGCATGAAAACAAGCGATGTAAAAGGCTCTTATGATTTTTTAAAAGCAAAAAAAGCAAACATTGTAAGTGAATTAACGAAAGATGCTGCTGGAAACGATACATTTTATTTACGAGATCCATGGAACAATTTGTTTCAAGTTGTAAAAAGCACTTCATGGTTTGGTAAAGGATTGCAATTAACCGGTGGTCCTGCCGGAATGATGGTTGGTGTTTCGGATATCGAACAATCAAAAGCATTTTATGCAGATATATTAGGATACGATACTGTTTTATATGACAAAGAAGGTGTATTTGACGATTTTAAAAATCTACCAAGTGGCACCAACAAAGTTCGCAGAGTGCTTTTAAAACATAGCAAACCAAGAGTAGGTGCATTTTCGCAACTTTTAGGTGAAAGTGAAATTGAATTAGTAAAAGTATACGACCGCACACCACGCAAAATATTCGAAAATCGTTTTTGGGGCGACCAAGGATTTATTCATTTATGCTTTGATATTACCAATCAAAAAGCTATGAAAGAATTGTGTGCCTCCAAAGGACATCCATTTACGGTTGACAGTGGTGAAAAATTTGACATGGGTGAAGCTGCCGGTCATTTTAGTTATATCGAAGATCCAGATGGCGCATTGATAGAGTTTGTAGAAACAAAGAAAATTCCAATCATGAAAAAATTGGGCTGGTACTTAGATTTACGTAAACGTGATGCATTAAAACCATTACCAACATGGATGCTAAAAGCTTTAAAATTTAATAGAGTTAAGGATTAATTACATCCATAACTACATCTAAATTACACTTAAAATGCACTATCTTTGTACCTACAATGCAGGTACTACTCACTACGCTTAACGCCAAATACATTCACATGAATCTTGCAATTCGTTTGTTATACGAATTGAACAAAGAGCATGAAGGATTGGATTGGAAAGAATTTACAATTAAAGAGGATAAAAATGACATTGCAAAATACTGCAGTGCATTTGATGTAGTAGCATTCAGCTGTTATATCTGGAACATTACTCCTACCCTAGAAGTAATTAAAAAAATAAAGGAACTGAATCCAACATGTAAAATTTTATTGGGTGGGCCTGAAGTTAGTTACGACTGGAAAGATGTAATTGCAGTTAATGAGATTGATTATATTATTGTTGGCGAAGGAGAAACACCATTTTCAGAATTCTTAAAAGCCTTTCCGAATGTAGAAAATGTTCCTGGATTGGTTTGGAAAAAAGACGGACTTGCAACTGAAAACAAAGCTCCAGCCATGTTCGATTTAAAAAACTTCGAACACATTAATCCTTACATCAACGACAAACCAGAAGAGCTAAACAACAAAGTTTGTTACATCGAAACATCGAGAGGTTGCCCTTATAAATGTGAATTTTGTTTGGCTAGTTTAGATAACAAAGTTCGTTACTTACCAATTCACAACATCAAATCCAACTTATTATATTTGATGCAACATGGACGTACCATCAAATTTTTGGATAGAA
>JBIIOB010000120.1:0-6375 GCA_044337125.1 Bacteroidia bacterium | reverse complement strand
ATCCCAATTCCCAAATATCTACAGGTATTTCAGGGTCGTAACACGTTTTAATGGTGTCAATAACACGTTGTGTTAATTCGGTATTGTATGTATTAATTATTGCAGGCATTTTTGTTAAGTTAAAAGGGCTAAAATTTTTAAATTCAAAAGTAAGAGTAAAAGATTTTTACTTTTAACTCTTGCTTTTATAAGCAAGCGCGTCTAATTTCATTTGTTTAATCATACTTAACAAACCATTGCTACGAGTGGGTGATAAGTGTTGTGTTAATCCTATTTTTTCTACAAACTCAAGTTTTGCAGTCATAATATCATCTGGTGTTTGATTCGATAATACTCGTATCATCAATGCAACCATACCTTTGGTAATTATTGCATCACTGTCTGCAGTAAAAACAACTTTTCCATCTATAAGTTCAGAATGCAACCAAACTCTACTTTGGCAACCTTTAATAATTTTATTATCTGTTTTGTGTTTTTCATCAATCATAGGAAGTGATTTCCCTAAATCAATGATGTGTTCGTACTTTTGCATCCAATCGTCAAACATTTCAAACTCTTCTACTATTTCATTCTCAATTTCGGTTATTGTCATAACAGTTCAAAGTTAAATGTTAAAAAGTCCAAGGTTTAGTTAAATTTCGCCCCTTTTAATTCAGAATCCCTTAGATAATTTATAAATCCACTAATCAATTTACTTGTGTCAAATACGAGTGAATTTAATTTTTCAAATTCTTCTTTAGTGATATATTCTAAATCCAATGCAATGTATAATTGTGCTCTTACCTCACCTGCCGAACCTTTTGAAATAGATAAAAATTGTTTAAATTCTTTACTCCCATTTCTTTCAAAACCCTCTGCAATATTTGAAACGATAGAAACACTGGCTCTTCTTATTTGGTCTCTTAATCCATAATCTTTACCAAATGACCCATCATTAGAAATTTTGTATATCTCTCTGGTTAATTCACGTGCTTTTTGCCAAGCTTGAATATCCTCGAAGCTATTAATCTTTGCCATATTAATTTATCTATACTTTAAGCTTTTTATCTCACCAACCTAAACTTTCCAACATTGAACTTTGGACTTTCCAACTTACCTTAACATGTTAATCGTACGTTCCAACCCTTTTATAAATTCATCTATTTCTTGTTTTGTATTGTAGAAAGCAAATGAAGCACGAATGGTTCCGGGCACACCATAAAATTGCATGAGTGGTTGTGTGCAATGATGCCCTGTTCTAACTGCAATTCCTAGTTGATCTAAAATAGTTCCGATATCAAATGGATGCAATCCTTCAACACTAAAAGAGATAACACTTGCTTTGTTTTTTGCAGTACCAATTATTTTTACACCAGCAATTTTTTCTAATGCTTCTGTTGCATATACAAGTAATTCATGCTCGTATGCAGCAATATTCTCTAATCCAATGTTATTGATATAATCAATCGCAGCTGCTAATCCAATACCACCAGCAATGTGTGGCGTTCCTGCTTCAAATTTTAATGGCAAGTCTGCGTATTCTGTTTTTTCGAATGTTACGGTTTTTATGGTGCCGCCACCAACTTGATAAGGAGGTAATTCATTTAAATATTTTTCTTTTCCGTATAAAACTCCAACACCTGTTGGACCAAATAATTTATGTCCACTAAATACATAAAAATCACAATCCAATGCTTGTACATCAACTGCTGTATGAGGAACCGCTTGTGCTCCATCAATCATAACAGGAATGTTTTTTGAATGCGCAATTGCTATTATTTCTTTAATTGGATTGATTGTTCCTAACGTATTAGAAATATGTGTAACAGCAATAATTTTTGTTTTATTGCTAATTAGTTTTTCAAATTCATCAATTAGTAATTCTCCTTCTTTGTTGATTGGGATTACTTTTAGTAAAGCGCCCTTTTCCCCACACACCTGTTGCCATGGAAGGATATTAGAGTGATGCTCCATTGCAGAAATGATGATTTCGTCACCCGCTTGAATGTGTTTTTTTGCAAATGAGCTCGCTAATAAATTGATGGAAGCGGTGGTTCCTGCAGTAAAAATAATCTCGTGTGCATGTTCCGCATTCAAATGTTTTTGAATGGTTGCGCGAGCATTTTCATAGGCAACTGTAATTTCCTGACTTAGTGTATGCACACCGCGATGAATGTTTGCATTTTGATTTTTGTAATACAAATCAATAGCATCAATTACTGTTTGTGGTTTTTGTGCAGTTGCTCCATTGTCGAAGTAAACAAGTGGTTTTCCATTTACTTTACGAGAAAGAATAGGAAAATCGGCACGAATGGCTTCAACGTTCAACAAAGGAGTACTAATTTTAGGAGCTGTCATAATTCTACAGCAAAATTAAGAATAATTCTAAATAGCGAGCTTTTTCATTGAAAATAAAGTCCTTTAAAGCCATTAATTTTTTAATTTTGTGAAGTGAAAAATATGATTTACCTCGATTATAATGCTACAACACCCGTAGATAAGCGTGTTTTAGATGCCATGCTGCCTTATTTTACCGAAAAATTTGGAAATGCAGCAAGCAGAACACATTCGTTTGGATGGGTGGCAGAGGATGCTGTAAAAACAGCTCGTTTGCAAGTTGCAGATTTGATTAATTGTTTGGATCAAGAAATAATTTTCACTTCGGGAGCAACAGAGGCGATTAACCTTGCAATAAAAGGTGTTTGGGAAAACTATCAGGTAAAAGGGAAACACATCATTACTGTTCAAACCGAACACAAAGCTGTTTTAGATACATGTGCAGCACTCGAAAAGAAAGGTGCTCGTGTTACTTATTTGTCTGTAGATAGAGAGGGGCGAATTGATTTGGAGGAATTAAAAAAGACAATTAATGACGATACCATTCTTGTTGCTGTAATGTATGCAAATAACGAAACAGGTGTTATTCAGCCCATCAAAGAAATTGCTGCAATAACCCATCAACACAATGCAATTTTCTTTTGTGATGCAACACAAGTGGTCGGCAAAATAAACATTGATGTGGAAGATGAGCACATTGATTTAATGTGTATGAGTGCACATAAGTTTTATGGACCAAAAGGAGTAGGTGCTTTATATGTGCGTAGAAAAAATCCAAGAGTTACATTGTTTCCACAAATAGATGGTGGTGGACATGAGCGTGGTTTGCGATCAGGCACCCTAAATATTACTGGTATTGTTGGCTTAGGAAAGGCATGTGAAATTGCAAAGGAAGAAATGTGGCGTGATTCAGCAACTATATCCAGATTGAGAACACGTTTTGAACAATTGTTATGTGATTTTCCAGATGTTTTTATCAATGGAAGCACAAGGGATCGATTGTACAATACAACCAATATTTGCTTCAGAGGAAAACGTTCCGAATCAATAATTAAAAGAATTCCTCACATCGCAGTTGCAATGGGCTCTGCTTGTACATCCGCTACGGCTACTCCATCCCATGTATTAAAAGCAATGGGACTCTCAGAGGATGAAGCTTATTCTTCCATTCGGTTTAGCTTAGGTAAATATACTACCAATGATGAAATGGTAGAATGCCTAGCGGCTTTCAGTATCCTATTGAAAGAATAATATCAATTTTAGAGGTCTAATTACCATCATGAACGTTCTGAAATGCGTTTAAAACCACTTATTTTTGTTAAGCGATGGTTAAGCAATGGTTAATGGATATAAATACAATTAAGAAAGGGTTGTTAAATGTGAGTATTTAATAGTTAAATGATATAAAAGAGTGGTTATAAGCTAAAAATAATTACTTTTGAAAAGTTTTTAACGTTTTAAGGCTCTATATGAAAAAATTGAACGAAGATGAGTTTAATAATTTGCCCTTAAAAGGCAAAGGAAGAAGCTCTCATGTTTTTAATTCAATCGTTAATCTAAAGGTTGGCGAAGCCATTCTCATTGAAAAAAAAGACTGGAGTCGCAAAGTGAGCCCTAGTTCATTGGTTCGCTACATCGAAAAAAATCACAACATGAAATTTACATGTGGTGCCGTTGCTGGTGGTGCTGGTTGGGCTGTAAAACGAATTGATTCAGCTACAAAACAAAAAAATTCGGAGCCAATTAAAACTTCGAGTAAAATGAATGTAACTGTTCCTATTAACGAACACAGTGAAGCAAGATTGCATCTAAAATCAGAAATCGTTGTTTTTTATTTAGGCAGAATGGCTTTTCATAAAATAGAACGAATTGAAGATTCTATAAAAGCCTGTATGAGTCACTTTTGGAAACAAGAGAGTGAAGTGGTAAAAGAGCTTTTTTTCGAAATCACAAAAGCCTTGTCCGAGCAAGGACATATCGTTATTGAAAACGAAAAAACATACATTCCTCTGAGAAGAAGTTAAATGAAAAAAATTGGGTATGCATTGTCTGGTGGTGGTGTGCGTGGATTTGCGCACTTAGGAGTTATTAAAGCCTTACAAGAATTTGAAATTAAACCATCTGTTATTTCTGGAACTAGTGCGGGTTCGCTCATGGGGGCATTTATTGCAGCCGATTATCCTCCTCAAGAAATTATTTCAATTGCAAAAAGTTCAGGAATATTTAGCTTTTCAAACATATTATTTCGCAAGCAAGGTTTTTTTGCAATGAAATCCTTTGAAACTATTTTTTTAAAATACATCCCTCATAATTCATTCGAACAATTATCATTGCCATTAACCGTAGCGGCAACAGATATTGTAAAAGCAGAATCTGTATACTTTAATTCAGGCGAATTGGCAAAACCGCTAATGGCTTCTTCTTGCGTGCCTTTGGTATTTGAACCTATTTCATACAATGGAATGTTGTTATTGGATGGTGGTATATTAAACAATTTGCCTATTGAGCCATTGCAAGGGAACTGCGATAAATTAATCGGAATTCATGTAAACTCAATTAGTAGTAAAATGGAAAATTTGCATATGAAAGATATTGCAGATAGAAGTTTTCATCTAGCCCTGAGTAGTGCTGTTCGATTGAAAGCAGCACATTGTGATTTTTTTATTGAACCACCCGAAATGACAAAATTTGGAATTTTCGAAATGGATAAAATGCAAGAAATAGTTGATTATGCTTATAAACACACTATAAGTCTGAAACCAGAAATTGAAAAATTTAAACAATCAATTTAATTGTTTTCAGCCCAAGCTTTAGTAAGTGTTTCTAAAAATATTTCTGAAGGTTGTGCGCCTGAAACGCCATACTTTCTATCTACCACAAAAAAGGGAACTCCTCTAACGCCAATCTGTTGCGCTTCATTAATATCTTTTTTTACTTCCTCCGAAAATTGATTGCTTGCCAAAACTTCTTTTATTTCCAACTCATCTAATCCAATCGATTGTCCAATTTCAAGAAGTGTTTTGTGATCGTCTGTATTTTTCCCTTCAGTAAAATAGGCTTTAAATAATTGTTCTTCTGCTGCATCACCCTTTCCGTGTTTTTTTGCAAGTTGTATTAATCGGTGCGCATCAAAAGAGTTTGCAACAATTGCTTTTTCGAAATCATAATGCAATCCAACTTCTTTGGCCATGTTTGTTACATGAGCATTCATTTCTTTGGCTTGTTGAATCGACCAACCTTTGATTTCAGCAAGATATTCAGTTATGTTTTTACTTGGATCTGTTTTCATAGCTGGATTCAGCTGAAAGCTTTTCCATACCACTTCAACATTTTCTTTGTTTTCGAATTGCTCTAATGCAGCTTCAAATTTACGTTTCCCGATATAACAAAATGGACACATTACGTCCGACCAAATTTCTATTTTCATTTTAACCTTGTTCTTTAATACTGCAAAGATACAAAAGTCTTTAATGGTTTATATAGCATTAGTGACACGTATTGCAAAACTAATTACAGTAGGGGTGGGTGCTGTAAAACTAGTCTTGCAATAGTGCTCATAATAAGCTGTGGAAATGTGTTCAATTCAATTATTCATTTGTTCGTCCATTCGTTCGCATCGAAATAATACTCGAAATGCCAACAAGTTCATCATTCTTTAACTGAGTTGAAATTTTTGAATGGATAATTGATCCATCCAATTGTTTGAATAGTAAACATGTAAGTACAAATGCAAATACTAATTTACCTGGTGAATAATAACGAGGAGTTCTTCCATTGGTTTGTATTGAATTAAATAAATGCATTGTTAAATTATTTTTATTCAATAAAACAATTGGCTTGCCATTCCAATGGAAAGGCCGAAAGCGCAATAAAATCAATATATTTTAAAAAAGGGCGGGATGTTTATTTTCCAATTTTGGGAAATCTCAATTGCTTTTTGGGAGTATTGGAATAAAAAAAAGTCCAGCAATGCTGAACTTTTTGGTGGGCCCACTTGGAATCGAACCAAGCACCCACAGATTATGAGTCTGTTGCTCTAACCGAATGAGCTATAGGCCC
>JBIIOB010000119.1:0-6404 GCA_044337125.1 Bacteroidia bacterium | reverse complement strand
AACGGGTACATTTGCTCCAAACAACACTACCTTAAATGCAGTGTATACTCCAAGTGCGGCTGAATATGCAGCTGGATCGGTAACTTTAACTTTAACGACTAATGATCCTGCAGGACCATGTACAGCGGTGAGTGCAACTGTTACTCATAATTTTTTCCAAAATCCTGTAGTTAACTTTGCTGTAGACATTCCAAGTGGTTGTCCTATTCACTGTGTTCAATTTGGTGATTTATCAGTAGTTGGTGGAGGTGATAATATTGCATCATGGTCATGGAATTTTGGTGATAATTCACCTGTAGATGTTACTCAAAATCCAGCACATTGTTATTCAAACTCTGGTTTCTATGATGTAACCTTAACAGCAACTTCCAATAATGGTTGCTCAACAACTTTAACAATCGCACAAATGATTCATGTGTTTGCGATGCCAAATGCAGAGTTTACATTTTCGCCAAATCCAGCATCTGTATTAGATCCAACGGTTACCTTCTATAATCAATCATCATCTGATGTTAATTATTGGGATTGGACTTTTGGAGATGGTGATTCATTAAATAATACTGTTACTCCAAATCCAGTTCATATTTATCCTAATATTACTGAAGGAGTATACGATGCTACATTGATCGTACAAAATTCTGATGGATGTTGGGATACAGTGGTTCATCCAGTTGCAATTGGACCTGAATTCACATTCTATATTCCAAATGCATTTACACCAAATGGTGACAATATTAATGATATATTCTTTGGTCAAGGAATAGGAATAGTTGAATACGATATTTGGATTTTCGACCGTTGGGGAAATATGATTTTCCATGGAGATGATTTAGGTGATACTTGGGATGGTAAAGCAAACCATGGAAGTGAGGTAGCACAGCAAGATGTTTATGTTTGGAAAGTGAAGTTGAAAGATGTGTTTGGTAAAAAGCACAGTTATCTAGGAACTGTTACTCTTGTAAAATAGAAAAGTAATTAAAAATTATTTAAGGCACCATTCGAACGAATGGTGCTTTTTTTTTGCTAGAATTTAAATCGTAGTTGAACTTTAATTTCGGAGCGGGTATTTCCTTGAATTTCGGTAAGTGAACCTTCACTAATTATTTTTTTATTGTCGTATACTGTTTGTGAGTAACGAACCCATACTTCAATAGTTCGCGTAACATTATAATCTAATAAAATATAAAAACGAGATCCTTTGTAATAATAGGCTGGAATAGAATATGCACCAGGCATATCATTTTCGTATGCATACACTCTGCTGTTGTAATCATCTGTTTGAAACAACGCGTAACGTAGCGTTACCGAAAAAGGAACACCCAGTTTGCTGTAGCTAATATCTTGATAAACAACATAGCCTTTTTGTGTTTTGTTATTATCCAATTTATAATCGATTAACTCTACTCTGTTTTTTAATTTCAACGAAGGCAAAATGCTGTAGGATAAGTTTAAACGATAATTGGTTTGTTTTAATGGTACAATGAAATCAATGTCATCCTCAATTGATGTGCTTTTGAATTTATTTCGTGAGCGAACTCTAAAATACACATCAAATTTTTTGGATGGTGTATAATTTATTTGAGCCAAGTAGTCGTTGCCGGTTGAAGGAGCATTTACCTGGTATTTCAACCATGGAAATTCAAAACGATCGTAATAAGCACTCAAACTTATTTTTTTGAATGGCTTGGCATTTATACCCACAAAAAAACCTTTTTCATTTGCTGCCATGGTGTTTTCTGCAAAGCCATTGCTTAACATGTTTTGATAGTTTTTTTGATAATTGCGATAAAGCATGGTTAATGATAAGCGAGGATCTAAACTCACAAATGCACCATTTAAAAAGGCCAATCCACCATTCTGACTCATGGATTGTTCACCAAAAAAATTGAAATTCTTGTAAACAAAATTATAATCAATGCCAATATTTGCATTCTGACGAGATGAAAATTCAAATTGATTGTAAGTCGATAATGCCCTGTTGTAATCAGTACTTAATTCATAGTTAACTCCTGTTACGCCTACCGTTAATCGTTTTCCCTTGTAGGAAATGTTTCCACCATAAATGGTTTGGGTTATGGTATGTTTGTCGGCAATTTCACCTAGGGTTGAATGATAACCTGTTTCTTGCAAGGATGAAATTGTAGATATTTCACCTGTTTCCAACGTGTCGGATACGTTTGCATCCACTTGTTTACGAGATACAAATGCGGTTGCTTCGAATCGTTTAATAGCAACAGTAGTTGCAGCACCTCTTAAAAATCTATTTTCATCAACTGAAGTGTATGGTCTCAATCCTATAGCCGATTTTTTTACATTCATTACATCTGCACTTTTGCCAAAAGCCAATCCACTCCACATGGTTAAGCCTTGCCCGAATGTAGCCTGATAGTCGCCAATAGCAATCGCTTTTACAAAACGAATGTTTTTTACGAAAAGATGTGCTGAATAAAAATCAAAACCCGATTGCGGTTTTGTTGATGTGCCCAATGGGTTTACCATTGAACTGTTTGCATTTAATCCTTGGTTATACCAATCATAATTAAAGCGTTGATTTTTTTTGAATAGTAATTCTCCTTGATCCTTTTCGGCAGTTATTCCCCAGCTTACATTTGTTCCATAGTTGAATCGGTAACGTAAGTAGAGTTTGTCGGGACTGCCTATGTATCTTGAGTTTTGGCTGTTGAATAAAGCGGCACTATCAATATCGGTAAAGCCAGTTTGTTGTTCGAGTATTCTGCCATAACGAAAAAGTACTGTGTTCTGTCCATTTTTGAACATTTCTTTTAATGTAAAATGAGAAGAATTAAAATTGTCATTTACACGAACGTAGGGTAATATTTTTTGAATGGTTTGAATATCAAATCCAGTAATCCCTTGTAATTCATAAATGGTAATTAATTTTCCATTTTTATCAATATGTCGCAGAAGGTTGTTGATTTCAATATCACTCAATAATTGAAGCTCTTGTAAGTCATCTCTGCTGGCTTTATTTAAGTTGATAGGATGTTCTTTGTAGTAATTGAGTGCATCCAAAAGATTGGTATAATCGGCTTCTTCGTTTTCAGAATTTTCAGCAATGTTTTCGAGCTGTTGTTGAATTTGACTGTCGTCTGTTTTTTGAATAATGGTGTCTTGTGCAATAACGAATTCGTTTGCCAATAGCAAAAATACAAGCAAGCTTGTAATCCGCAGTCCAAAAAAATTATTGAGCGGAAGCATTTGTTTTTTCTGCTTTAGCAAAGTTGTAGCTCAATCCAATTTGCGGACTAAAGCCAAGTGTTTGATGGTAGGTTCCAGCAAAATCAACTTTGAAATTTTTCAGGTTCAATCCGAAGCCAAAACTGCTTAATGTTGGATTGGTAGATAATCCAATTCGCAGGTAAAATTCTTTAACGGCTTTGTATTCTAATCCCGCTTTGAATTCGGCTTTTTGTTTAATGTCTTTTTGTGTTTCAATGGCCAATGTTACTTTGTCCGAAAAATTATAATCAGCACCCAAACGAATAATTGTTGGTAGTCGCTCGTTATTGTACTCCGAAATTTTTGCTCTTGTAGGATTAAACACATGTGCTCCAATGGTAAGTCCTTTTAATGGTTTTGCTTGAATTCCAACTTCGGCAGCTAAAACACCTTTATTTCCATATCCTTCGGCAATTCGTGTTGTTAAATAATCCATTGCAATTCCTGCCGAAAATTTATCGCCAAATGCTTTTGCAAAAGATAAGCTGTATTTATTTTCACTGTAAAGTTGGTAACCAAAGTTGGTAATGCACAAACCAAATGTTCCAGCTTTTACGGGTATTGCAAGTGCTCCACCACGTATGCTGATTTCTTTGACCATGAATCGGTTTTCGTAATTTACTCCAGCCGAAATGGTTCGTACAAATCCAAGTCCTGCCTGGTTATGATGCGCGCTCCATACATCGTATAATGAAACAGATGCATTGCCCATGGCTGCAGATCGCGCTCCAAGAGGGTAGTCCTCATTACCAGCATAAGAAATTATGCTGGTAAAAAAAGACAGTATGAATAGGTAGTGTTTATGCATCAATTAATTGTTTCAAATGTAAGGTGCTCAGATTATGTAATCGTTAAGCAGCTATTAATTTGTTTTATAATCAAATTTGATAGCAGATAACTCCTGATTCGCTTTCAAAATTTTATTTTTTAGGTTTTCTTTAAAATCGATTACTTGTTTCAAAAGATCGTCATTTCCAGCTGCTAATATCTGAACCGCTAAAATTCCAGCATTTTGTCCACCATCTAAGGCAACAGTAGCAACAGGAATTCCCGGAGGCATTTGTAAAATAGATAAAACAGAGTCCCATCCATCAATAGAAATAGAAGAGCGGCATGGAACTCCAATTACTGGAATTGGTGTAAAAGCAGCCACAACACCTGGTAAATGAGCAGCTCCACCAGCTCCAGCGATAATGACACGGATACCTTTTGTATGCGCATTTTTTGCAAAATCAGCAACTTGCTCCGGTACACGGTGTGCGCTCAATGCGTTGATTTCAAAGGGTATTTTGAATTCATTCAATATTTTAGCTGCTTCTTGCATAATAGGCATATCAGAAGTGCTGCCCATGATAATACTAACTTTTGGTGTCATATTTTAAATGAATAGGGTTATGTGTTAAGCTTGTAAAATTAGCTTTTTTGGCCAAAAGAATAAAATAAAAACACTCGTTTTTTATAGCCTAATTTTGCGTAAATTCGCAGTTCAAAATAATAGTATGAATAAAGTAACATTAAAAGATAAAACCTTTAGAGTTAATATTCCGGCTAATGAAATTAATAAAGCCGTTGGAGAAGTTGCGCACCGCATCAATGTTGAATTGAAAGATAAAAAACCACTTTTTTTAGCAGTGCTAAATGGTTCTTTTATGTTTGCTTCGGATTTGTTAAAGAAAATTACAATTGATTGCGAAATCTCTTTTGTGAAAGTTTCATCTTATCATGGAACAACAACATCAGGTTCTGTAAAAGAACTAATTGGTTTGAATGAAGATATAAAAGGTAGAACAGTTGTGATAATTGAAGATATTGTTGATACCGGTTTAACAATGGAGAGTGTGATTGCACAATTAGAAGCGAAGGAACCTGCAGCAATTAAGATATGTACTTTGTTGTACAAGCCTGAAGCATTCCGTAAAAAATTTGATTTAGATTATGTTGCCATTGTTATTCCAAATGATTTTATTGTTGGTTACGGATTGGATTATGATGGCTTAGGAAGAAATCTTCCAGATATTTATGTACTCGATAAATAATTTTAAAAAATAAAAAACAACTCAACATGTTAAACATCGTTTTATTCGGTCCTCCAGGTGCAGGAAAAGGTACTCAATCAGAAAAGTTAATTGCTAAATATCAATTGGTTCATTTATCGACTGGTGATATTTTTAGAGCAAACATTAAAGGTGAAACCGCTTTAGGTACATTGGCTAAAAGCTATATGGATAAAGGTCAATTGGTTCCAGATGCAGTTACAATTAGCATGTTGGAGGCTGAGGTGAATAAAAATCCGAATGCAAAAGGTTTTATTTTTGATGGTTTTCCACGTACGAAAGCGCAAGCAGAAGCATTGGATACTTTGTTGAAAGCTAAAAAAACTGGCATTACATTGATGCTTGCATTAGAGGTTCAAGAAGATGAGTTGAGAAAACGTTTATTATTAAGAGGACAGAATAGTGGTCGCCCAGATGATCAAAATCCAGAAATTATTCAGAAACGTATTGATGTGTATAACAACGAAACATTCCCTGTTAAAGATTTTTATACCGCTCAAGGTAAATACAAAGGTGTTCATGGAATAGGTGAGATAGATGAAATATTTAACGCTCTTTGCGCTGTAATTGATACAAAAGTAAGTGCTGAACCAAAAGCAGCGAAAGTTGCTCCTAAAAAATCTGCACCTAAGAAAGTTGTAGTAAAGAAAAAAGCTACAAAGAAAGTTGCAGCTAAACCTGCCCGTCCGACAGGCGGGAAAGTAGTTAAGAAAACAAAATCGAAGCCTGTTGCTAAAAAGGCTGCAAAGAAAACGACTGCTAAAAAAGTGACAAAGAAAGTTGCTCCTAAAAAAGCAGCTAAGAAACTAGTGAAAAAGGCTGCTCCTAAAAAAGGAACAAAAAAGCTTGTAGCTAAAAAAGCGACAAAAAAAGCGACTCCTAAAAAAGTTGTAAAAAAGGCTGCTCCTAAAAAGGTTGTAAAATCTGCAAAAAAAGGTGGTTCGAAAAAAGTTGTTAAACGTGTCCGTCCGACAGGCGGAAAAGCAGCAAAGAAAATAGTAAAAAAAGTAGTAGCTAAAAAAGTAGCAAAAAAGAAAATTGTAGCTAAAAAATCAGCTAAAAAAGTAATTAAAAAGAAGAAAAAATAAATCATTTTCAGCTGCTCTGATG
>JBIIOB010000118.1:0-6417 GCA_044337125.1 Bacteroidia bacterium | reverse complement strand
CCTTTCTCTTCGTTATCTGATTCTCTACTCACACTTAATATCATTCCCAATGCAATACTTGTAAACCAAATACTTGTTCCACCCATACTGATTAATGGCAAGGGTTGTCCAGTAACTGGAAATAAGTTAACTGCTACGGCCATATTTATCATAGCTTGAAAAACAAGGCTGAATGTTAAACCGACTGCGAGTAGACTGCCGAATGTTTTTTCACTTTTGTTGGCAATACGAATACCTCGAAAGAGCAGTACAATGTATAAGAATACGATGATGATGGCTGAAATCAAGCCCCACTCTTCAATTACAATTGCATAAATGAAATCGGAAGATGCTTGTGGCAAAAAGTTTCGTTGAATACTGTTTCCCGGTCCTTTGCCAATAATTCCACCAGTGGCGATGGCAATTTTGGCTTGTTCTGATTGAAAATTACTTTCACTATCTCCTTTCGAAAAATTTTCGATACGTGCTTTCCATGTTCTACCACGAGGAATAGCATCAGGGAAATTCCAGATTATTAATAATACTAATCCGAGCATTATTATTCCCGAACCAATCAGTATCCATAAATGTTTTGCATTCATACGGCCAATAAACATCAATATAAAGCAGTTTAAGAATAACATGGCTGCAGTAGAAAAGTTGGCAGGGAAAATCAATACACAAATAATCCCTATTGGAAGAATGATAGGAATAAATGCTTGTTTGAAATCTTTTATGACATCTTGTTTAATGGATAGCATTCTTGCTACATACGTAATTAAAGCAAGCTTTGCAAAATCGGATGTTTGAAATGTTAAGGATGTTCCAGGTATTGCTAACCATCTGCTTGCATCACCAGCACTTACTCCTTTTAATAAAGTATAGAGTAGGAGTGGAGCAGCCAAAAATATTGCAATTTGCGATATTCTTGAAAAGTAGGAATATTTTACTTTATGTATTAAATACATTAAGAATAATCCGGAACCCATAATAAAAACATGTTTGATTAAATACGATGCCGTGTCTCCCTCTTTATAACGATAAGCTAATGCAACAACAGCACTGTATACAACCAAAATAGATAAAAGGGATAGTAGTAAAACTACTGTCCAAATTACTTTGTCTCCTTTTATGTATTTAAATAAATTCAATCAATTAGTTTTTAGGAAAGCTGCTTAATTGCCGCTTTAAATTCATTCCCTCTTGTTTTGTAATTATCAAATTCCTTGTAGGCTTCGCAAGCAGGAGAAAACAACACAACATCTCCCGACTTTGCATACGCACTACTTATTTGAATAGCTTCTCTAATGCTGTTTGCTTTTGCAAATAGCATATTGTGCTTTGAATAGTGTTGCAAAATAGCATTGGAATATTTTCCTAAGTAAACAATTGCAACCACTTTTTCTTTTATTTGTCGAGCAAGAACAGAATAATCATTGTCTGCATCATTTCCTCCAACTATCAAAACTACCGATGTTTCGATTGCTTCCAATGAATTACGTGTTGCTGAAAGTCGGATCGACTTTGAATCATTGACATATGCAATGCCATTGATTTCATCAACAAATTCCATTTGATGGTCATCTTCTGATGCGCGAACACGTTCGCGGGATAAAGAGGATGTATCCAGTTTCGAATGATAGTTTTTTAGTTTAGAATTTTCTTGCATCGATTTTAGTTTTAAATCCCAATCAATAATAATTTTATAAAGCTCTTACTGCTTGTTTAAACTGAGTTCCGCGATCCTCATAGTTTTCAAACATATCAAAACTTGCACATGCAGGTGATAAGAGAACCGTATCTCCTTTTTTACCAATTTTGTAAGCTTGCGCTACAGCTTCAGTCGCTGAGTTAGCTTCTAAAATAGTATCCACCATTTTGTCAAATGCTTTGATGATTTTTTTGTTATCAGCACCCAAACAAATGATTGCTTTTACTTTTTGTTTTACCAATTCATTTAACATTGAATAATCATTTCCTTTGTCTACACCACCAAGGATTAAAATAACAGGGTTATTCATGCTCTCTAAAGCATACCATGTAGAGTTTACATTCGTAGCTTTTGAATCATTGATAAATTCAATTCCATGAACATTACCTACCACCTCTAAGCGGTGATCGATGTTGTGGAAATCAGAAAGACTTTCGCGAATGGTCTCTTTTCTGATTCCAACCAATTTACCTGTTACACCTGCAGCCATAGAGTTGTAGATGTTGTGTTTGCCTTGTAGGGCTAGTTCTTGAATTGTCATAAATAAGGGATTTGTGTTGTTTGTATTTATTATTAATTGATTGTTTTCTAAGTGTGCTCCAGTTTCAACAGTTTGTTTAATCGAAATAGGATATTGTTTTGCTTTTATTTGTTTGTTTTTTATTGTTTGCATTGTCACTTCATCATCCACACAGAAAATAAATGCATCTTCTTCTGTTTGGTTTTGTATGATTCTAAATTTTGAATCAGCATAGTTTTCGAGCTTGTATTCGTAGCGATCTAAGTGGTCGGGTGTAATGTTTAATAGCACTGCTATATCTGCTTTAAACTCATACATTCCATCCAATTGAAAGCTGCTCAATTCCAATACATAGTAATCGAAATTGTTTTCGGCTACCTGCATTGCAAAGCTTTTGCCTACGTTACCTCCAAGCCCAACATTTAAGCCTGCTTTTTGTAGCATATGGTAAGTCAACAATGTTGTTGTTGTTTTTCCATTGCTTCCTGTTATGCATATTTTTTTTGCATTGGTATATCTTCCAGCAAATTCAATTTCTGATATAACAGGAATTCCTTTTTCTTTAAGCTTTTTAATTAGCTCCACTTTATCAGGAATACCAGGACTTTTTACAACTTCAGTAGCATTTAATATCAATGCTTCTGTATGTTGTTCTTCTTCCCATTTAATCTCATGTTTTGAAAGAACGTCTTTGTACTTATCTTTTAATTTTCCTTTATCAGATAAAAAAACTTCGTATCCTTTTTGTTGTGCTAAAACAGCTGTTCCAACACCACTTTCGCCACCGCCAAGTATTACTAAGCGTTTCATCTTATCGTAATTTTAAGGTTACGATTGTTAATACTGCTAGCATGATTCCAATAATCCAAAAGCGCGAAACAATTTTTGATTCATGGAATCCTAATTTTTGATAGTGATGATGCAATGGAGCCATTTTAAATAATCGGTTGGCTCTTGCGAATTCAATTCCATGCTTTTTCTTCATGCGTTTGAAATACGCTACTTGCATCATTACTGATAAATTTTCTACTAGAAATACACCACATAAAATTGGAATCAATAATTCTTTACGGATTGCGATTGCAAATACAGCAATGATTCCTCCTAATGCTAAACTTCCGGTATCGCCCATGAATACTTGAGCAGGGAAGGAGTTGTACCATAAAAACCCTACGCAGCCTCCAACGAATGCAGCAATAAAAATTACTAGCTCACCCGAGTTAGGGATGTACATAATATTTAAGTAATCAGCGAAAACAGTATTACCCGAAACGTAAGCAAGGATTCCTAGAGTAACACCTATGATTGCGGATGTGCCTGTGGCGAGTCCATCTATTCCATCCGTTATATTTGCTCCATTGGAAACAGCAGTTACAATGAGGATTACAAACGGAATAAAAATTAGCCAAGCCCATTTTTCGTAACCGTCACCTAAAAATGATAGCAATGATGAATAATCAAATTCATTATTCTTCACAAACGGAATGGTGGTTTTCATTGACTTGGTTTCCTGTTTTGCATATACTGGCATTTGAGGAGTGCTGCCTGAATCATTCATTACATCATTTGAATAAGCACTTTGTCCACTAGTAAATATTTTTTCTTTTACAACAACACCATCATTGAAATAAAGTGTAATACCTACGATAAGTCCAATTCCAATTTGTCCCAGTACTTTAAACTTTCCAGCTAATCCTTCTTTGTTCTTTTTAAATACTTTAATGTAATCATCCAAAAATCCGATTGCACCCAACCATACAGTTGAAATAAGCATTAAAAGGATATATACATTGTGAAGTTTTGCAAATAATAAAGTAGGAATTACAATTGCGGAAAGGATAATTAGACCACCCATAGTTGGTGTACCTTTTTTCTCTAATTGTCCTTGTAAACCTAAATCGCGAACTGTTTCTCCAACTTGTTTTTTATGTAGAAGATTAATGATACGTTTTCCAAAAACCAATGAAATCAATAGCGAAACGATTAACGCCATAGCCGCTCTAAAAGAGATGTATTGAAATACTCCAGCTCCTGGAAAATCGAATTGTTTGTCTAAAAAATCAAATAAGTAGTAAAACATGTGTTCGTTCGTTTTTTATTTTTCAAATAATTTTAAATTCTCTTGTAATACTTCCATGTCGTCAAATGGATGTTTTACTCCTTTTATTTCTTGGTATTTTTCGTGCCCTTTTCCTGCTATTAGAATAATGTCGCCATCGTTAGCAATGGAACATGCCATCTTTATTGCTTCACTTCTGTCGGTAATCGAAATGGTTTTTTTAAAGTTCACTGCATCAACTCCCGCTTGCATTTCTTTTAATATTGTCTCTGGCTCTTCACTTCTAGGATTATCTGAAGTAAGAATTACTTTTGTGCTTAAGTCGCCAGCGATTTTTGCCATGATTGGTCGTTTAGCTGCATCTCTATCGCCACCACAACCAACTACTGTAATTACTTGTTCGTTTCCTGTACGTATATCAGCAATTGTTTTTAATACATTTTGTAATGCATCGGGTGTGTGTGCGTAATCAACTATTCCAACAACTCCATTGTTATTTCGGATGTATTGGAATCGTCCTTCTACTGAGCTAAGTGTACTCAATGTTGTAAGTACATTTGTTTTGTCTTCTTTTAACAGAATAGCTGTTGCGTATACTGCTAATAAGTTATAAGCATTGAAGCTTCCAATTAATTTGCTCCATACTTCTTGGTTATCGATATTTAGCAACAATCCACTGAATTGATTTTCGACTACCTTGCATTTGAAGTCGGCCATTGAACGAAGAGAATAGCTGCGTTTCAATGCCTTTGTGTTTTGCAACATGATTTGTCCGTTTGCATCATCTTTATTTGTTAATGCAAATGCATCACTACCTAAGCCATCAAAAAATTTCTTTTTTGCTTTGATGTATTCATCAAATGTTTTATGATAATCTAAATGATCATGGGTAATGTTTGTGAATACTGCTCCTGAAAAATGAATACCCGCAATTCGGTTTTGAACCACTGCATGTGAACTCACTTCCATAAAGCAATGTGTACAGCCTTTTTCAATCATTTGACGCAACAATGCATTTAATTGAATTGCATCAGGTGTAGTATGTGTTGCAGGAATAATATCATTGTTAATTTGATTTTTAACAGTAGATAATAATCCTACTTTGTAACCCAATTTTTTAAACAAGCTGAACAGCAATGTTACAGTTGTTGTTTTTCCATTTGTTCCAGTTATGCCAACTAGCTTTATTTTTTCAGATGGATTATCATAAAAATTACCAGCAATGATTCCCAATGCAGCACTTGTATCTTTAACTTTTATATAAGTAACTTTATCATTAATTCCTTCTGGAAGTTCTTCGCATAAGATTGCAATAGCGCCTTTAGTGATGGTATCGTCAATGTATTTGTGTCCATCACTCAATGTCCCTTTTATTGCAATAAACAAACTGTCTTTTTCTATTTTGCGTGAATCAAAACTCAAGGCAGTTATTGCAATATTGGTTGACCCAATCACCTCAATAATTCCAGCTTTATATAATATGTCTTTTAATAATTTCATATTCTTAAATCAATTCAAGTGTTATTAATGTTCCTTTACTAAACATTTCTCCTGCCTGAAGCGATTGTTTAGATACACTTCCACTGCCAACTAATTTTACTCGTATACCATTGTTTTCTAATAAGTACAATGCATCTTTAGCCGACATGCCAATTACATTTGGTACCAATCCTCTTTTTAATGAATCATCGGGGTCTTTCGCACTTAGGCTGATACTTGTTGAATCGCTAGTAGTAGCACTTACCCATTCTGCTTTTGAATTATTACTATAGTTTTTAACTTTTAATGTTTTTAAAACCATTGCAACATCATCCTGGTTTCCATTTTTTGTTGCAGGCGATTTTTTAGCAAATTGTGGTTGATACGAATTAATCTCTTTGTGTATTTCTAAGCTTGTTGAATATACTTTATCAGCTACATCTTTAAATACTGGACCCGCTACAGCTCCACCATAATAAGCATCACCACTAGGTGCACTGATTACTACAATGCAAGAATATTTAGGATTGTCGGCAGGGAAGTAACCTACAAACGATGCTTGATACGTCATTTTTCCTTTTACCATTCCCATTTGAGCTGTTCCTGTTTTTCCAGCAATTTGATAATCGGCAGCTTTTAAGCTTTTTGCTGTGCCATTTGTTACAACAC
>JBIIOB010000117.1:0-6450 GCA_044337125.1 Bacteroidia bacterium | reverse complement strand
GCTCTTGCATCAATCCCATCTCAGTTGCTAATGTAGGTTGGAAACCTACCGCTGATGGCATACGACCTAATAAGGCTGATACCTCAGAACCAGCTTGAGTAAAGCGGAAGATGTTATCAATAAAGAATAAGATATCACGTCCACCTGATTTTTCATCACCATCACGGAAGTACTCTGCCATTGTCAAACCAGACAATGCAACACGAGCACGTGCTCCTGGAGGCTCGTTCATCTGACCGAACACCAATGTAGCTTGTGATTTCTCTAATTCTTTCATATCAACTTTAGTAAGGTCCCATCCGCCTTTTTCCATCGAATGTTTGAAATCCTCACCATATTTAATAACGTTTGATTCAATCATCTCACGTAATAAGTCATTTCCTTCACGAGTACGCTCACCAACACCAGCGAATACAGATAAACCTTCGTATCCTTTTGCAATGTTGTTAATCAACTCCATAATCAATACGGTTTTACCAACACCAGCACCACCAAACAAACCAATTTTACCACCTTTTGCATATGGCTCTAAAAGGTCAATTACTTTGATACCTGTAAAAAGAACTTCTGTTGAAGTGGATAAATCTTCGTATTTAGGAGGCATACGGTGGATAGAAGCACCACCTTTGTTTGATACATCACCAATACCATCAATTGCTTCACCAACAACGTTAAATAAACGGCCTTTTACTTGCTCGCCTACTGGCATTGTGATAGGTGCACCAGTGTTAGTAACTGGCATACCACGGTATAAACCATCTGATGAATCCATTGCGATGGTACGCACTGTATCCTCACCAATGTGTTTTTGTGTTTCAAGAATTACTTTTTGACCATTAGGTTTTACTACTACTAAGGCATCAAGGATGTTAGGTAATTGAGCACCGCCTTCAAAGCTTACGTCAATTACGGGACCAATTACTTGTGCAATTTTACCGCTTGTTTGTGACATTTTTATAGTATATAAATTAGTGTATATTTAAAAATCGAGTGCAAAAGTAACAATTTCTGCTATAATGTGAAAAAAATTGATTAACAATTTATAGTTAATTTTAACAATCCTATTTTAGCCGACAAACAGCCAAAAACAAGCGCTAAAACTGATTAAAATCATAAAATTAGTTTAGCCTTTAATCGAAAAAATGCATTTTGCTTTAAGGAACCTTTCATAACCTTAAAATTAAACCCTAACATCCAAATCATCTCCTCAAAGCCCCATTTGAACACATTTTCTATAAAACACATCCATTATCCCATAGTTTAAACTACCTTTGCGCTTTAATCAAACATATTAGCGTGACTTTCGAAGAATTAAACATTAACAAACCACTCCGCTCATCACTCGATGATTTAGGATACATACACCCAACTCCCATTCAAGAACTTGCATTTCCAATCATCATGTCGGGACGCGATGTTGTTGGTATTGCCCAAACGGGAACTGGTAAAACTTTTGCTTATTTGTTGCCGATTCTTCGCCAATTAAAATATTCGGAACAACGTCACCCTCGCGTTTTGATTGTTGTTCCAACACGTGAACTCGTACTTCAAATTGTTAAAGAAATCGAAAAGCTAAGTGGTTATACCAGCATTCGTTTCTTGGCAGTTTACGGTGGTACCAACATCAAAACACAAAAACAATTGGTTTATAACGGTGTCGATATCATTGTTGCTACTCCAGGCCGTTTAGTAGATTTAGCACTTACGGGTTTACTACGACTAAAAGACATCAAACAATTGGTAATTGATGAGGTGGATCAATTATTAAGTTTAGGATTTCGCCAACAATTACTTAGCTTTTTAGAAACATTGCCAGGCAGACGACAAAATTTAATGTTCTCGGCAACCATGAGCGAAGAAATTGAAGCGGTGATTGCAAAATATTTTCATGAGCCATTAAAAATTGAAGTAGCACGCCATGGTACTCCTCTCGAAAAAATCATTCAAAGCTGCTACCACGTTCCTAATTTTTATACTAAAGTTAACTTATTGGACTTCTTGCTAAGAAACAATGCTGATATGAGCAAGGTACTTGTATTTGTTAGCACTAAAAAATTGGCAGATGATTTATTCGATTTATTAAAAGGACGTTTTCCAAACAATGTAGCTGTTATCCATTCTAACTTAGCTCAAACTGCTCGTATTAAAGCATTAAAAGAGTTTCATGAAGGCACCAAAGGCATCCTTGTTGCAACGGATGTTGTTGCACGTGGTTTAGATATTAAAGACGTGACTCATGTTGTTAATTTTGATACGCCAGAACGTCCGGAAGATTATATTCATCGCATCGGTAGAACGGGTAGAGCAAACAAAGATGGAGCAGCAATCACATTCATTAACGAAGCAGAACAAGAATACCAGGTAGCTATTGAAACGGTAATGGAACAAGCGATTCCATACGAATCAATCCCAGAAGGTGTTGAAATTTCAAAAATGCTGACAGACGATGAGCAACCAAAAATTGTTGATCGAATCAACCAGAAAAAAGGAAAAAGTACTTATGTCCCTGGCCCTGCTTTCCACGAGAAAAAAGAGAAAAATAAAAAAGTGAATTTGGGTGGACCAAGTAAAAAAGAAAAGCTGAAAGGCAAAGACGCTAAAAAACGAACACGCAGAAAAAACAATAGTTAATTGAATGTTGAGCACACAAACCAACAATCCATTGCATGGTAAAACATTGGAAATGATCTTAAATCATTTGGTTGAATTTTATGGCTGGGAAAATCTTGCCTATCATATCAACATCAATTGTTTTACAACCAACCCGAGCATTCAATCGAGTCTCAAATTTTTACGTAAAACGCCTTGGGCACGTAAAAAAGTAGAAAATTTGTATTTAAGCATTATCGAGGAATAATCTTTTTTATACAAATCATTTCATTGCCTAACATGATTTATATCAGTAATTTCAATGAGATACACCATACCTTACATTCGTCTAAAGTCGGAAATTCGTATTAAACTTAGAAAATGATAAAAAACATATTTATTGAAGTGGGACTGATTGCGCGCTTTACTGGACGATTTTTCCGGGAAGCATTCAAACCTCGCTTCGAATTTTCTGAATTTTTAAGACAGTGTTTTTACATTGGGAATAAATCATTACCTCTTGTTGCTATTACGGCTTTCATCATGGGTTTGGTTATTACTATCCAATCGCGACCAACACTAGTTGAATTTGGTGCGCAAGCATGGCTACCCAAAATGGTTTCTGTTTCACTCGTGAGAGAAATAGCTCCTGTAATTACGGCCCTCATTTGTGCTGGTAAGATTGGCTCAGGTATTGGTGCCGAATTAGGCTCCATGAAAGTAACCGAACAAATTGATGCAATGGATGTTTCTGGAACCAACCCTTATAAATTTTTAGTAGTAACTAGAGTAATGAGCACCACGCTTATGATTCCTATTTTGGCAATTTTGGCCGATGCTGTTTCATTATATGGAGGTTATTTAGGCGCAAATATTCGTGGCGTAGTTAGCTGGGATTTGTATTGGAATCAAGTATTCGACACCTTAGTATTTGGTGATGTATTGCCTTCCATCATTAAAACATTTTTCTTTGGTTTTGCAATCGGAATTATTGGTTGTTACAAAGGATTTAATTCGAATAAAGGAACAGAAGGTGTTGGTCAATCAGCAAACTCTGCTGTAGTTGTTTCTTCATTATTAGTTTTTATCATCGATTTATTAGCCGTTCAAATTACCGACATTTTAAATTTGAATTAAATGAATTCAGAAACACCTAAACCCACCACCAACATTGAAACAACTGATACTTCTGCTGTTATTCAAGTTGTAGATTTATACAAGGCTTTTGGTGACAATAAAGTGCTGAATGGATTTAACTTTGATTTAAAACGGGGTGAAAATGTGGTTGTTTTAGGGAAATCGGGTTCAGGGAAATCAGTCCTTATAAAATGTATCATCGGCTTAATGAAGGCCGACAAAGGAACAATTAATGTTTTGGGAAATGATGTTCTTAAGATTAACACCACTGACTTAGATAAAATGCGCGCAAAGGTTGGATTTTTGTTTCAAAGCAATGCATTATATGACTCAATGACTGTGCGCGAAAATTTAGAATTTCCATTACGTAGGCATTGGATAAAAACCAGCAAAGAAGAAGTAAACAATTTGGTGATGGAAGTATTGACCAATGTAGGACTGCCACATACGGTTGATATGATGCCTTCCGAATTATCAGGTGGAATGCGCAAACGAATTGCATTAGCAAGAACATTGATTCTAAAGCCAGACATCATTTTATATGACGAACCTACTGCCGGATTAGATCCAATCACAGGAAAAGAAATCAGTAATTTGATGGTTGATATCCAAAAGAAATACAATACATCTTCTGTAATTATATCGCATGATTTAAATTGTGTTAAAATTGTAGCAAACAGGGTAGTGATGCTAATTGATGGTATCTGCTACGCAACAGGAACATATGAGGAATTAGAAAAATCAACTGATAAAAAAGTAAAACAATTTTTTGAATAAAAATGGGACAAGAAACATCTAAAAATATTCGTGTAGGATTATTTGTCCTCGCAGGAACAATCTTATTAATTGTTGCATTCTACCTTATTGGTTCCAAACAGAACTTATTTGGTTCCAATTTTCGACTAAGTGCACAGTTTCACAATGTGAATGGCTTAATGCCAGGAAACAATGTCCGTTTTACAGGAATTGATGTTGGAACAGTAGAAAGCGTTGAAATCATTAATGACACCACCGTTAATGTAGTTATGATTATTGAAGATAAAGTTCAAGCTTTTATCAAAAAAAATGCAACAGCAATTGTTGGTACCGATGGATTAATGGGAAATAAACTTATTAATATCAACTCATCAAACATAGAAGCAGCTAGTGTCGAAGATGGGGATGTATTGATTGCTAGTCAGCCTGTAGGAACAGATGAAATGATGAAAACCTTAAACATTACGAATGAGAACGTTCGTGAAATTACTGTTGATTTAAAAAACATTGTCAAAAAACTCAACAGCCCAAATACACTTTGGAGTATTTTAATGGATACAGTTGTTGCAGAAAATGTAAAACAAGCCATTGTAAATATCAAAGTAACTGGGGATAGAACAGCAATCATTACAGGTGATTTGAGTAGAATTGTGAAACATGTAAAAGAAGGAAAAGGCACCATAGGTGCATTACTAACAGACACAGCCTTCTCAACACAATTACATCAAAGTATTGTTAATATCAAATTAATTTCAGATTCTCTGGCACTGGTTAGTGGCGACTTACAGTACATCACTTCTCATGTAAGAAGCGGAAAAGGTGCTATTGGAACGGTACTAATGGATACAAACTTTGTAAACAACTTGAATAAAAGTATGATTAATATCGAAAGTGGAACAAAAAACTTCGATCAAGATATGGAAGCCTTAAAACATAATATTCTACTACGTAATTATTTTAAGAAACAAGAGAAGAAAAAACTAGAAACTAAAAAGTAAATTTTTCAACTAGTTATTTCAAACGATAATCTTCAAAAACAGCTTGTTGGAATGCTTTGGTAATTTTAGTCAAACTATCAACCAGCTTTTTATTTGTAGGTAAATGATTTATAACTGGCTCTAGTAATCCGTGCTGATAACCAATAGAGCCACTATCTGAAACGATACCACCACCCGCAAAGCTGCAGTAATAGGCAAAATGATGCACCGTAGGATTAAACATATTTTTACTCCAGTTATACTGACTAGCTTCCTTATCTAAACCCATCTGTTTTAAAATAGTAACAGGAATATCTAGCTGCGAAAAAACTGTTTCAATATTTTTTCCTTTAAACTCAGGTTTAATAACATCACCAAAAAACAATAATGGAATTCGGTGGTACTCGGCATCATATACACTAAAATCATGATGCTCCGCATGGCTATGATCTGCAACAATTACAAATAATGTATTCTTATACCATACTTGATTTTTAGCTTGATCAAAAAATTGACGGAATGCATTATCGGCATAAGCAATTGAATTGATGTAATCGTTTTCTTTGTGATTTACCAATTGTTTTTTATCACCTGGATAATCATACGGCATATGTGAACTAAGTGTAAACCAAGAATAAACAAATGGTTGCTTTGCTTCATTCAAATAATGCAAGTATTCTTTTTGCATATCCCCATCTTGTATACCTAATTTCCCTCTATCCAAACTGCTATCAAAATCTTTCTCTTCCTTCACTACCCCAAACTCCTTGTTAAATATATAACTTTTGATATTTCCATAATTTAAATCACCACCAAATACAAAACCACTCTGATAACCATAGGATTTTAAATCCTGATTAATACAAGGCAATTTGGCCGACTTAGAACTTTGATTAATTACTCTTATTCTAGATACAGAAGGATAACCACTTAGAACTGCTGGAATCCCCTGATCGGAAACATAACCTGCTGGATATAATTTTGTAAAACG
>JBIIOB010000116.1:0-6468 GCA_044337125.1 Bacteroidia bacterium | reverse complement strand
TTTCAATAGGCTTGCCAATCTCAATTGGAGCCTCGTGTTCGTTCGTTAATAAAATTCGAATACTCGATTCACTCGAAATAATCCCTGATGTATAAGCGCTGATATAGGCGCTAAATGCAGGGTTTGATTCTTCAGGAGTAGAAGATTTTGATTTGCTATATACAGCAAATCCAATCATAGCAAGCACAACAAAGCCAGCAATGATAAACAATAAACGTTTAGACATTTGGTAGAAAAGTTTGGGTTAAATGATGGGCGATGGAATTTTGATGTAAATGTAGAGCAAAAACCAATTATGTTATAAAAAGTTAAATAATATTTTTGGAACGCAATTTGTCAAGGCATTATCCGTAAATTAGTATACCGATTTGATGGTATTTTGTACTTTCGTTCAATAATTATAAACTTACGATTCTATGCTTAAATCTAAAAAGCTGCTTTTCTTGATTCCAGCGCTCGCTGTAGCACTGTTTTCCTATACTTTTGTTGCTCAATCGGAGAAAGAGGAAGCTCTTGATCAGGTGTCGATGCAAAGTTTAAGCAATATCCATTTTGCTCCCCTTGAAATAAATGATAAGTTTTCTGAAAAGGTCTATAAATTCTATATCCAGCGACTGGATTATAATAAAAAATTTCTCCTACAATCGGATTTGGATGAGTTGAAAAAATACGAGCACAGCATCGATGAGGATGTTAATGCTGGTCGTTTTAACTTTTTCAATAAGTCATTAGTGATTATTTCTGACCGTATTCAGGAAGCACAAACTTATTATAAGGACATTTTATCACAACCGATTGATTTTACTAAGGAGGAAACCATTCAATTAGATGCTGAAAAGTTGAATTTTTGCAAGTCGAAAGATGAGTTAAAGGACGCTTGGCGCAAATCCATGAAATATCAAGTGTTGGCAAAAATGGGGGACATGCTGGAGTCGCAAGAAAAGGCCAAAGAAAAAAGTGATACTGTAAAAATCAAAACCAAAGAAGAAATTGAAATTGAAGCTCGTAAAAAAGTATTAAAGAGCAACGATGATTGGTTTAAACGTTTAAAAGAGTTTGACCGTAACGATCGTTTGGCTATTTACTTCAATTCCATTACAGGTGTTTACGATCCACACACAGAATATTTTGCTCCAAAGGATAAAGCTAATTTTGATATTGGAATGAGCGGTCAGCTGGAAGGTATTGGTGCGCAATTGCAAGAAAAAGATGGTTATATCAAAGTAACCAATATTGTTCCTGGCAGTGCTTCATGGCGTCAAGGTCAATTAAAAACTGGTGATATTATATTAAAAGTGGCGCAAGGTGGCAACGAGCCAGTTGATATCGCAGATATGCGATTAGATGATGCTGTTTTATTAATTCGTGGAAAAAAAGGAACCGAAGTTCGATTAACTGTAAAGAAAGTTGATGGAAGTATCATTGTTATTCCATTGATTCGTGATATCGTTGTATTGGAAGAAACCTATGCACAGTCGGTTATTCTGAAGGGAAAGAAAAATATCGGTTACATTAAATTGCCAAGCTTCTATGCTGATTTTGGTGGACAAAATGGTGGACGAAGCTGTTCTAAGGATGTACGCAAAGAACTGCAAAAGCTAAAAGATGAAAACGTTGATGGTATCATCTTGGATTTGCGTTACAATGGTGGTGGATCTTTAGGTGATGTTGTTGATATGGCTGGGTTGTTTATTGACAAAGGACCTGTAGTTCAAGTAAAACAAAAATCAGGTATGGCACAAGTGATGGAGGACAGAGACCCTGCAATTGTTTACGATGGCCCATTGGTAGTAATGGTAAATTCGAACTCAGCATCTGCCTCCGAGATTATGGCTGCAGCTATTCAGGATTATAAGCGTGGTTTAATTGTTGGTACATCTCCTTCCACATTTGGGAAAGGAACCGTTCAACGTTCTTATGAATTGGATGATTATTTGCCTCCAGCTTATTCAAATTTAAAACCATTAGGTTCTGTAAAAATAACTACTCAAAAATTCTATCGTGTGAATGGTGGTGCAACACAATTAAAGGGTGTTATTCCAGATATCGTTTTACCAGATCCTTACTACTTATTGGATCAAGGAGAAAAAGAACAAGATTATCCAATGGCTTGGGATGAGATTGCCGCTGCAAAATACCAGACATGGAATTCAAATTATTCTGCGGATAAGTTAAAATCAGCTAGTGCTGAACGTGTAAAAGGTAATTCAGGTTTTGCATTGTTGAATGATGCAGCAAAACGCATGAAAAAGCAAAAAGACGAAACAGTTGTTTCTTTGAATTTTGATAAGTTTATGATTGAACAAAAAAAATATAAAGAAGAAGTGAAAAAGTTGGAAGGTTTTGATAAAGAGATTGATGGAATGGATGTTCAAACATTAAAAACAGATATTATTCCTGAAAGCGATACCGTTAAAATTTCAAAAAATAAGGAATGGTACAAATCCATTAAAAAAGATATTTACTTGAACGAAACAATGAATATTATTACAGAGATGAAATAAATTGAATTCAACTTTATTAAAAAGGCTACTCGGAAGAGTAGCCTTTTTAATTTCTAGTCATTTAAATTCGGATTCATTTGTATTCGCTCTAATTTTTTCTACATTTACTATAACAAACATGAAAAAACACCTACTCCTTTTTTCTATTATCATGTTGCTGACTTTTTTGTGTTCAGCGCAAAACCCTATTGTTGATTCCTTAAAATTAGAATTGAAAAAAGCAAAGCATGATACCGTTCGTTGCGCTATTCTAAACCAATTAGTTGAAGAAGAAGGTGATCCTGAGGTATGGCCAAAATACAATGCCGAACTTAAAACAATTGCTGAAAAAAACATTCCACTTAGTTCAGTGCCAGTTTTAAAGAATACGTATTTAAAATATTTAGCAATTGCAATTGGCAACATTGGTTATGAGTATGCAAGGAATGGTAAAATGAAAGAGGCTATCGATAGCTATGATAAATGCATTGAATTGCAGAAAAAGCTAAATGATAAAAGCGGCTTGGCAAGAACATTGAGCAGTATTGGTAATACCATCGTAATATGGGAGATAGCGATAATGCTATAAAGTATTATGCCCAAAGTTTAGTCATCAATCGTGAAATTAATAGCAAAGAAGGGGAGGCAATGTCATTGTATTTTATCGGTTGGGCGTATGATAATAAAGGCGATGTAACAAGGGCATTAGAGTATTACAATAGCAGTTTGGAGATACAAGAGCAGGCAAATAATAAAGAAGGTATGGCTCATGCTATTAATAATATTGCCTATATCTATAACAACCAAGGCGATGTTAAAACAGCCATTGATTATTATCAAAAAAGCCTAAGGTTATATGAAGAAATTCAAAATGTTTATGGTATTGCTGCAGCTTTAAATAATATTGGAAACATTTATTACAAAAAAAATGAAATTTCAAAAGCGAAAGAATATTTTGAAAAAAGTTATTTTAAGTTTAAATCGGTAAATGATAAATCTGGAGTTGCTTATGCACTAAATAATATAGGGAATGTGTTCTTTAAGCAAGACGACTTAACTAAAGCGTTCGATTATTATACACAAAGCTTGACCATTCGAAAACAAATTATGGATATGCAAGGTGTATCTGTAACAAGTTCTAATTTAGGTGAGGTTTATTTAAGGCAAAATAAGTTGAAAGAAGCCGAGGTTTTATGCAAGGAAGGGTTGAAAATTGGAGAAGAAATTGGTTATCCAGAAGGCATTAAAACAGCAGCGAAACTGCTATATATAATTTACGAAAAACAGAACAAGGGGATGGATGCATTTAAAATGCACCAATTATATATAGTAATGCGCGATAGTATTAATAATATTGCTACTCAAAAAGCAGTAATTACACAATATGCAAAATACACCTACGAGAAAAAAGCAATCGCAGATAGTATTCGTGTAGCGGAGGAAAAGAAAGTAACAGCATTGCAGCTGAAACAAGAAAAAACTCAACGTTATTCGCTGTATGGTGGATTAATTTTAGTCTTGGTGTTTGCGGGACTAATATTTAATCGTTTTCGAATTACCCAAAAACAAAAAATAGTGATTGAGGAGCAGAAACAAATTGTTGACCAAAAACAAAAAGAAATTATTGATAGTATCAACTATGCCAAACGTATTCAGCAGGCACAATTACCAACTGAAAAGTATATCAATAAAAGTTTGAGTAAATTAAATAAAAATAAATCTTAAATTTTACCTTCTGAATTTTTAAGGATGTTTGCAAGGAATTCTCTCGCACGAAACAATTGAGCTTTTATTGTGCCCAATGGGAGTTCTAACCTTTCTGAAATTTCTTCGTAGGAAAGTTCTTCGAAATAACGCATTTCAACCAAGACTTTATAACGTGGTTTTAGCTTTTCTACCACATCACGCATCAATTTTATTTTTTGTTTTTTCTCCATGTTTTCTTCTGGTGTTAAGCCTGAAGCTTTTATATCCATCGCCATGGATGATCCTTCTTCATCTTCGAATGTTTTGTCAATTGAAAAGGTAATCATCTTTTTTCTGCGGATAAAATCAATTGCATTGTTTGATGCAATCTTGAATAACCAGGTACTGAAAGCGTAATTAGGAGTGTATTGTTGCAAGCGTTTAAAAGCTTTTCCAAATGCTTCAATTGTTAAATCGTCAGCATCATCTTTATTATTGACCATCTTTAACAACATAAAATAAACGGAATCACGGTAACGTCCCATCAATTCGGCATAAGCCTTTTGATCAGCATTATCCAAAGCAGCACGAATCAAATTACAGTCGTAAACTGCTTTTTCTGATAAGTTTGAGTCAAATTCTAAATCGTCCATAATTTGTTTATTTCCATTTGTTTTTTCGCATGAGCATGTTGGATAACGTGATCATAGGATAAATCAACATCAATGTTAATTCAATAATCGGTGAAAGCAATAATAAATCTTTTTCAGCCAAATGTTTCATTGATTTGTTAAAGATAATCATTTGTGTAATTAATCGCAAAGCAAAAATTGATAACACTATAATTGGTTGAAATTGTAATATTAAAACGGTGATAAAGCTTGCAAAAAACAAATACTGGCTAAAACTAATCATTGTAAGGCGAAACTTGCTTCCTGAATTGTAGTGTTTAAAGGTAGTAACATGCCTTCTTTTTTGACGGAACCAATCCTTGTAAGTTTTTTTAACACGCGACACAGTATGCGTATCAATGTCAATCTCTATTTTTGAATTACGTTTGGTAGCTGCTTCATTTACAAATAAGTCATCATCTCCCGATTCGATATGGTAATGCGATGCAAATCCTTTCATTTTAAAGAACAATGATTTTTTGTAGGCCAAGTTTCGACCAGTCCCCATGTATGTTTTACGTGCCAATGCAAATGATAAAAATTGCAAGGCAATCATAAAGGTATCAAAACGAATAAGTTTATTTAAGAACCCTTTTTGTTTTTCATAGGCACCATAACCCAATACAATTTCCGTTTCCCCTACAAAATGTTGAGTCATGTTTCGTAACCAATCTTTGCTATTGGGTTGACAATCGGCATCTGTTAGCAATAAATGCTCATGAGTAGCTCCCTTAATTCCCATCATTAAAGCTACTTTTTTGCCATGCGAATAATAGTCATCTTCCTTGATGGTTACTATTTTGAGGTTGGAATGTTTTTTAGCAAACTCTTTTAAAATATCGCCCGTATTGTCGAAAGAGCAGTCATTAACCACCACTACTTCAAACTCAGGATAATCTTGTTCAAATACACGAGGTAAAAATGCTACTAAATTGTCGTCTTCATTTTTAGCGCATATTATAATGCTTGTTGGAGGAGTATTGGATTCTAATGCTTTCTTTTTATAAAATGCCAATCGCGCAAAATATCCCAGGTAAAACCAAAGTTGTATAATAAATGCAAGAGCAAATACTCCAAAAAGGATTAGTCCAACCGAAAATGTTTTAAATACTGTAAAATCAATCATATGCCTTCAAATCAAATTACCATTTCTTAAAGCAAAAATACCTTGAAGTGTTTAACGGTAATGTGTTATCTTTGGCAGGATTTAAACAAAGTAATTAACAATTAGGTATTAGCCTTCACATGTTAATTAGAAATCAGGAAATTAAGGACGAATGAAATTTTCAATATCACATAACGACAAGGGTAGCAAGGCACGTGCAGGCGAAATAGTTACCGACCATGGTGTAATTCAAACACCTATTTTTATGCCTGTTGGTACAGCAGGTACCGTAAAAGCAGTTCATCAGCGTGAATTACGTGATGATATCAAGGCACAAATTATCCTAGGTAATACTTATCACCTATATCTGCGTCCTGGTTTGGAGGTAATTGAACAGGCTGGTGGTTTACATAAATTTAACGGTTGGGATCGCCCATTGTTAACAGATAGTGGTGGTTATCAGGTCTATTCTTTGTCAAATCAACGAAAGTTGACAGAGGAAGGTGCAAAATTTACTTCCCAT
>JBIIOB010000115.1:0-6512 GCA_044337125.1 Bacteroidia bacterium | reverse complement strand
ACTACACAAGTTTTCAAGGTGCTGATGGAATCGCTCCAGTAGCAGTTGCAATTGATCATATGGGAACTGCTGATGCGAATGGTGTTATTACACCAGCATATCCTTGGTTAAACAAAGCAATTATCATTGCAATTCTTGCTGGTTATTCTTCTGTAATTATGGTAATGTTAATGGGACAGTCCCGTGTATTCTTCTCCATGTCGAAAGATGGATTATTACCAAAAGTATTCTCTGATGTTCATGCAAAATTTGGTACTCCATCAAAATCAAATTTATTATTCATGGTATTTGTTAGTTTGTTCGCAGCATTTGTTCCTGCAAATGTTGTGGGTGAAATGACGAGTATTGGAACATTATTAGCCTTTATATTAGTTTGTGTAGGTGTTATGGTATTGCGTAAAACACAACCTGATTTACCTCGTGCATTTAAAACACCATTAGTTCCATTGATTCCAATTTTAGGCGTAGCAGCATGTTTATTCATGATGTTGTTCTTGCCATTGGATACTTGGTTGCGTTTGATTATTTGGATGTTGGTTGGTATTGATGTGTATTTGGTTTATGGAACAAAAAACAGCAAACTTGCAAAAGAGTTAGGTAGCGTAAGTAATTTAAAACCATTATTTATTACTGGTTTTGTGCTTTCTGCTTTATTAGCAATTGTAGCATTGTTACATCATTATACATTGGCTGAAGGTGGTAGTGATACTGGTTTGTATATCTCTTCAATGGTTATTGCTTTAATTCACATTGTGCTTTACTTAGTTAAATTGGTAAACAAAAAATAAAAATTTCATTGAGATTTTACAAAATGGACGGCCTTGCCGTCCATTTTAATTTAAATAAAATATGCCGGAAAATAAGACTGAATTAAAACGTACACTTGGACTAATAGATGCAACAAGTATTGTAGCTGGATCAATGATTGGTTCAGGAATATTTATTGTAACCTCCCAAATGGCACGCGATGTTGGTTCTGCTGGCTGGTTGCTTTTCCTTTGGTTACTTACAGGATTAATTACCGTTTTTGCCGCGTTGAGTTATGGTGAGTTGGCTGGAATGATGCCAAATGCAGGCGGACAATATGTTTACATTCAACGTGCATATGGTAGAATGGTCTCTTTTTTATATGGCTGGACGGTATTCACCGTTATTCAAACTGGTGTAATTGCTGCTGTAGCAGTTGCGTTCGCTAAATACACTTCTGTTTTTTTTCCTGAATTAAACAATGCTTTGATAAGTATTGGCGAAACTTATAAAATTACCTATGCGCAGTTAGTAGGTATGGCAAGTATTGTTTTACTTACTTTTATTAATAGTAGAGGTGTACAAAATGGGAAAACCATTCAATTGATTTTTACTTCTGCAAAATTATTTGCTTTGTTTGCACTTATTGTGTTTGGAATTGCAATTGGTTTAAAAGGAGATGTGCTTGCACAAAATTTTGAAAATATGTGGTCGGCTTTTAAGACAACAGTAAATGCCGATGGAACAATTGATATTGCGCCTTTGGCAGGTTCAGCTTTATTAGGAGCAATGGGCGCAACAATTATTAATTCCTTATTCTCGAGTGATGCTTGGAACAACGTAACTTTTATTGCAGCCGAAATAAAAGATCCCAAAAAAAATATTCCTCGTAGTTTGTTCTTAGGAACCTTAATTGTAACCATCATTTACATTTTAGCAAATGTTGCCTATTTATCATTACTTCCCTTAAAAGGAACCCCAGCTGGAATTGATGCGTACTCTCAAGGAATTATGTTTCCTAGCAACGATAGAGTAGGAGCCGCTGCAGCATCCATGATATTTGGTGATCCAGCTACTTACATTATGGCCATTTTAATTATGGTATCTACTTTTGGATGCAATAATGGTTTAGTATTAGCGGGTGCTCGTTTATTTTATGCAATGGCGAAAGATGGATTGTTTTTTAAAAGTGCTGCCAACCTAAACGAAAAGCAAGTGCCTTCTAAAGCACTTTGGTTACAATGTGCTTGGGCTTGTGTGTTGTGTTTGTCGGGCAAATATGGCGATTTGCTAACCTATGCTACATTTGCTTCTTTGTTATTTTATATTTTAACAATTGCAGGTATTTTTGTATTGCGTAAAAAAGAACCCAATACCGAACGACCATACAAAGCATTTGGATATCCTGTAATTCCAGCGCTTTATATTATTATTACAGCTTCAATTTGTATCGACTTGCTTATTTATGACACCATGAATACTGGGCTAGGTCTGCTGATTGTACTTTTAGGTATTCCTTTTTATTACATTACTCAAAAGCGGGAATTAACCAACTAAACAACATTTTACTACTCCAAATTTTTTAAACTACTCCAAAATAGCTGGCATTGATTGTCTTTGGCAATTACTGTTATAACAGATTTTGAAAATAGTAGTTTGTAAAATTTAAAGAATGTAAAATGTATGAAAAACAATTTCCGTGATTACCTTACTTTCAATAAACGCGAACGTAATGGTGTGTTTGTGTTGGTTAGTATTATTGCTTTGCTGATACTTTACCTCAATGTTTCCGAATCTTTTTTTGAAAACGAAAAAGTTGATTTTACTTCCTTCGACAGTATTGTTCTTGCTTCTAAAAACATGCTTTATGAATCAACTCCGCAACTGGAAGAAGAGCAAGTCGTTGTTGTCTCTGAAAAAGAAAAAACAAAAACAAATTATTTTAATTTCGATCCAAATGGCTTGCCCGAAGCCGATTGGAAGCGTTTAGGGCTTTCTGAAAAACAAATTAAAACAATCAAAAATTTCGAATCAAAAGGTGGAAAATTCCATAAAAAAGAGGATCTTAAAAAGATTTATGGGATAAAAGAACAGCAATACAAAAATTTAGAACCCTACATTCAATTAGCTGATAATAAGGAAAACGAAAAGCAGGTAAATTCAGTATTTAAGGATGGGAAAGTAGAGCATACAAAAAATCATAAAACAGTTGTGGACCTCAACACTGCCGATTCGATTACGCTTTTAACGATAAAAGGAATCGGGCCGTTTTATGCAAAAAATATAATTAAATACCGAAATCTGTTAGGAGGATTTGTAGCTAAGGAACAATTAATGGAAATCTGGAAATTTGATCAAGAAAAATACAATAGCATTGAAAAATTTGTGGAGGTGGATGCTGCAACGGCTAAAAAAATAAAAATTAACTCATGCAGTGTAGAAGAGCTAAAACATGCGTATTTGAAATGGAATCAAGTAAATGGAATCGTCAATTATCGTCAAAAACATGGTAAGTTTAAAACTATTGATGAAATTAAATATACAGATTTGGTAGATGACGAAACGCTGCGTAAACTTGCACCGTATTTAATCCTTGATTAGCAAAATAATACTCCAATTGTATGTTAGAACAAAAAATAAAATCTGTAATCCGTGATGTAGCCGATTTCCCAAAACCGGGAATTATGTTTAAAGACATTACCCCAATTCTTCACCATCAAGATTTGTGCAACGAAATAGTGACTGAGTTTGCAAACTTAATTGCCCATAAAAACATAAATGCAATTGTTGGGGTAGAAAGTCGTGGTTTCTTATTTGGTTTTGCCTTGGCGAACAAATTAAACGTTCCGTTTGTTTTAGTGCGTAAGTCGGGTAAATTGCCCTATAAAAAAATCTCCTACAATTATGATTTGGAGTATGGCAGTGCAACGGTTGAAATGCAAGTGGATGAAATTCAAAAAGGGTGGAATGTATTAATACATGACGATTTATTGGCTACTGGCGGAACGGCTGAAGCCGCTGCTGAATTGGTGAAAATGCAAAATGGAAATGTAGCTGGATTTGCTTTTTTAGTGGAATTGGATTTTTTAAAGGGTAAAGAAAAATTAACACAGTATACCGATACAATTATTAGTTTAGTGAATTATTAAGCATCTGATATTTAAAGTTGAACAAATCAATACAATTACAATAAAAATTATAATTTTGTCGACTCAAATTTAAAACTACTTAAAAATGGATTTTAGTTTAAATGAAAACCAGCACATGATTGCTGATATGATTAAAAAGTTTGGTGATGATAACATTCGTCCGAAAATGATGGAATGGGATGAATCACAAGAATTCCCTGTTGAGGTGTTCAAAAAACTTGGAGAATTAGGATTAATGGGCGTTTTGGTGCCACAAGAATACGGTGGTTCTGGATTTACATATACCGAATACGTAACAGCAATTGTTGAATTGTCGAAAATTTGTGGTTCAATTGGTTTATCAATGGCTGCTCACAATTCACTTTGTACTGGACATATCTTAGCATTTGGAAACGAAGAGCAAAAGAAAAAATACTTACCCAAATTAGCTACAGCTGAATGGATTGGTGCTTGGGGATTAACAGAAACTGGTACTGGTTCTGATGCAGGTGGAATGCATACTACTGCTGTAAAAGATGGTGATTATTATGTAATCAATGGTTCTAAAAACTTTATTACACATGCAATCACAGGAAATGTGGCAGTTGTAATCGTTCGTACAGGTGAAAAAGGCGATTCTCATGGAATGTCTGCTTTCATCATCGAAAAAGGAACTCCTGGATTTAAATCTGGTAAAAAAGAAAATAAACTAGGAATGCGTGCATCCGAAACAGCTGAATTAATATTTGACAATTGCCGTGTTCACAAAGATCAAATGATGGGCAAAGAAGGAGAAGGATTCATTCAAGCAATGAAAGTATTGGATGGTGGACGTATCTCAATTGCTGCATTGTCTGTTGGTATTGCAAAAGGAGCATTTGATGCTGCTGTTAAATATTCAAAAGAACGTGAGCAATTCGGAAAAGCAATTTCTCAATTTCAAGCGATTGGATTTAAATTAGCAGATATGGCTACAGAGATTGAAGCTGCTGAATTATTGACATTCTTAGCCGCAGATAGAAAAAACAAAGGCTTAAAAATGACCAAAGAAGGCGCTTTTGCTAAATATTATGCTTCTGAAGTAGCAGTTCGTGTGTCTACCGAAGGTGTTCAAATATTTGGTGGATATGGCTATACAAAAGACTTCCCTGCTGAGAAATACTACAGAGATAGTAAATTGTGTACAATCGGTGAAGGAACCTCTGAAATTCAAAAATTGGTTATTTCAAGAGAGATTTTAAAATAAATTTTGCAGATAAATAAGAAAATTATACATTTGCAACCCGTTTTGAAAAGAAATAAACAATTACACGTTAGTAATTGCAAATAAATTAGAAATATAAAACACAAAATAAAATGTTAATCGTACAAGTTAAAGAAGGCGAATCTATTGAAAAAGCGCTAAAAAAATACAAAAAGAAATTCGAAAAAACAGGTGTTGTTAAAGAATTACGTGAGCGTCAAAAATTCACTAAGCCATCTGTAGTATTCCGCGAGAAAAAAATCAAAGCGATCTACAAACAAAAAATGCAACAAGGCTTAGAAGAAGCATAGAACTTCTTTTTTAAGATATTTTAACAGGAAAAATTTACTGTAGGGTATAACTTTTTAAAGTTATTACCGTTAAACACAGTAGATTTTTCCTTTTTTTATGAATATTGATAGCTGTCGGGATAGTTTTGTAGAGTACCTCCAATTTGAAAAGCGTTTTTCACCACATACGCTTGTTGCCTATCAAACCGACCTTAGTCAATTCATCGACTACCTCGAACATACCTACGAAATTAAATTAGTAGAAGAAATCAATCATTCCTTGATTCGCTCATGGATTGTAGATTTGATGAATCATAAAATTTCACCCCGTTCGGTGAACCGCAAAATTACTGCACTTAAAACCTTTTATAAATTTTTATTGCGACAAAAAATCGTGGTAGAAAATCCGATGCTTAAAATTCAATCACCCAAAACATCCAAGCGATTACCTGTTTTTGTTGAAAAAGAAAAGATGGATACATTGCTTGATAACATTGAGTTTGGAGATGATGCACAGGGTTTAAGAAATAAATTGATTATTGAATTGTTTTATGCAACTGGTATGCGTTTATCCGAGCTTATCAATTTAAAACAAAGCGATGTGGATTTGTATGCAAATCAAGTTAAAGTATTAGGTAAAAGAAATAAAGAACGCATCATTCCTTTTGCAGCAGAATTAAAAAATTTAATAAAAAAATACATGGACACAAAGCCCGATAGCTCAATGGATTTGCTGTTCTTGAGCGACAAGGGAAAGAAAATGTCCGAAAAATTTGTTTATACTAGTGTTAAGATGTACCTTTCACAAGTAACAACAATTGATAAAAAAAGTCCGCATGTGTTGAGGCATACATTTGCAACACATATGTTAAATAATGGAGCCGATTTAAATACAATCAAAGATTTATTAGGGCATGCAAACCTATCGGCAACGCAAGTATACACGCACAATACAGTTGAAAAATTAAAACATATTCACAAACAAGCACACCCCAAAGCATAAAAGTTTAAATTAACATTAACTAAAATAAATAGGAGGAACAGATTATGAACGTGAAAATTCAATCCGTGCATTTTGATGCAGACAAAAAATTGTTAGAATTT
>JBIIOB010000114.1:0-6517 GCA_044337125.1 Bacteroidia bacterium | reverse complement strand
TGGATTTTGAGCAGTAGATGAAAAAGCACTTGGACCAGACCAGCTGTATCCAGTAGCACCGGCTACAGCGGTGGCAGTTAAGTTAAATGCATTTCCTTGACAAACAGGGCCATTATTACCAGCTGTTAAAGAACAAGTAGTATTACAAGCAGCAGGGGCTGTATACGCTTGTGTAAGTGTACATGTTGGATCAGCACTATAGGTAGCAGTTATGCTGCAAGCTCCCCCATTTGCAGTAATGCCGGTAATGCTATAATTTTGCGAAGTGGCAAAAGGAGGGTTAATCGTTTGACTACCGCCACAAGAACTTGTAATTGTTAATGTTCCCGTTGTGGGAGGGTTAGTTGATGTAATAGTTCCTGTAACGGAATAAGTGTTTGCTGGAGAGGAACAAGCGCTTGGAGTCGCTGTTAAACCTGTCATATTACAGAGAATGGCACAATTAGTAGCACCCGCTCCCCCTGTTTGTTGAACGTTAATAGAACCTGCGGTATTTGAGTAATTCGTTATCATCATCATATACCATTGGCCAGCTACAGCACTCGTAATAGTTGGATATTCAATCGCTGCAAATGAAAAACTACAAGAAACAATGTTCGTGGACGCTACACCTGAACACATTGCTCCTTGTGAACCAAATGGCCCCCAGATTATATAATCAACATCAATACCAGCACCTGCTGTAGTTGTTTGACTAAGAGTCATGTTAATTGTTCCCGATGTAGCTATATTAAGATAGAAAAATGATGGATTAGGTGAAGAACCTAAACATCCATAAATTCCTCCACCTCCAATTGAGGCAACATTTGTTGTATTACAATAATTGTATATGTTACTTGTACAAAAAGGATCTGCTGTTGCACAAGAAGAGTTTCCGTTTAAAGCAATACAAGGTTGAGGCGGCAAACAGGAAGAACAAGTAATTGTTGTTGTGCAACAATTTGTTGCTGTTCCACATGCAGAGTTGGTGTTATAAGAGATGTAATATGTACCGGAAACGGTTGCTGTCCAGCTCAAAGGAGCATTTCCCTGTCCAACTACTGGACCTGTTGGAGTACCACTATGAACAGTTATGTATCCACCACAACTACTGTTAGAAGTATAAGTTGACCCAGCAGTAACTGATGTAATTGTATTGTATTCTGTTTGATAATTACATGAACTAATAGTTATCGGATTATTACTTACTGGGGCTGCCGTACCTCCAAATGAGTTCGCATTAGCGCAACCTCCGCCTCCGCCTCCACCGCCAGCAACGGTTACTGCGGTTACAGTAGTTGTTCCACAATTAGATGCTGTATTACAACTACTACAATTTGTATTCCATGATATGTAGTAAGTCCCACTAGTTGTTGGAGCAAAACTCAATGGTACATTTCCAAATACAACTACCGGACCGCTTGCAGAGCCACTATGAATTGTAGCACAACCACCACTTGAATTATTTATTGAGTAAGTGTTTCCGGCAGTAAATCCAGAAACAGTACTATATTCACTTTGGTAACTACAAGTACTTATTGTTACAGAAGAGCCGGCAGTTGCTGGTGCAGTTGCCGTACCGAAAGAACTGGTATTAGCACATTGTGAATACAGTTGTAAGTTTATTAGTAGAAATAAACTAAAGGAGTATAAATATTTCATTCTATTATTGTTTTAAAGAAGTAGAGTGCGTAATGTTTAATAGATATAGTTTTTTTTCAGTCATCAGAATTTTTATATCATCATATTTTAAATCTTTTTGACCTTGAAATTTAACAATTAACTGCTTGTTTTCAGCATAAACAAAACTGAAATCATTAAACTCTAAATTTGTTTTAATTTGTGACAACACAACATTCAAATCATTTGAACTAGGATAATGATTTCTAAATTGCGGGTCAATAATAAGTTCATACTTAAAAACTACACCTTCTAATAGGGGCGACCCTTTTGCTTTATTTTCGTTAATTTTCGCCTGTACATCAGATGGGAAGTCACTGAAGGGGGTTTGTTGAGCGATAGCAAGGTTTGAAGTCACTGAAAGTAAAATCAGCAAAAACATAATTTTTATTAGTTTATACATATAGCACTTTATTTAAAATATTATTAAATTTTTTTAAGCAAAACAAATCTTTACGCTCTTGTACTACTTATGTTTTGGCCAGATCTGAAAAAATCAACAAACTCCGAAATCTAAAGTTAAACACAATGCTCAATCGCTACAAATCAAAATAAATTATCGAAAACTAGATATCATCTAAATATAGAAAAATCCAATTTTCATCTAATTTATATATAAATATGGTGCAAAAAAACACCAAATAGTTGCAGTAGTTAGTAATTATTATTTAACAATAGTAACATGCCCAATTATCTTTTTCTTCTTACCCTTTATATCTTTATAGTTTAAACGGTAAACATAAACGTCCTGCTGAACAATATCTCCAACATTATTAACAGCCCCATTCCATCCTTCTTTCTGATCCGTTGATGTAAAAATTCGGTTGCCCCATCTGTCAAAAATCAACAATTCGTAATTTTTAGGGTCAATGCCATGAGAATACACATAGAATATATCATTTACATTATCGCCATTAGGTGTAAATGAGTTTGGAATATAAATCGTAATTACATCTTGAATCATTACCATTTGTGTAACAGAATCTATACAACCATCCGAGTTACTTGCATACAATGTAACAGGATACGTTCCAATATCTGGATAGGTATGAGAAGGATTTTCTAATCCAGAACCTGTGCCATCACCAAAATTCCACAACCAGATAGATGAATAAGTAGAAGTACTTGTAAAATAAATAGTCGGATTGATTATGTCGGCATCCAAAGGTGTCATTACAAAACTTGCAACGGGTTGAGCAAATACATTAATCATACAATTAATCGTATCTGTTGTAGAACAACCTGCTCCAAAACTTACTGTTAATACAACATCATGACAACCATTAGTAGTATATAAATGTGATGGATTATAACCTGTAGCAGATGTTCCATCACCAAATAACCAAGTATATGTTGCACCAGCATTACCGGTAGTGTCTGCAGTAAAATTGACATTTAATGCATTACATCCACTTGTTACATCAGAAATAAAGTTAACAACTGGTGGTGCAGATGTTGTAACGGTAGCGATAGCTGTAGATGTACATCCATTAGTTGTACCGGTTACTGTATATGAAGCTGATGTTCCCGGAACAGTGATTGTGTTTGTTGCTTGTCCCGATGACCAAGCGTAACTCGTTGCTCCATTAGCAGTTAAAGTTGTTGGCACACCTACACAAGTTACAGGAGAATTAACCGTTACAACAGGTAACGGATTAATTACAACAGTTGTTGAAGATGTACTTGTACATGCTACCGGTGCAACAATAGAGATAGTAACGGTATAAACACCTGCATCTGCTGCGGTTACATTGTTAATCGTTGGGTTTTGAACTGCTGAAACAAATCCATTTGGACCTGTCCACGAATAAGTAGCACCCGCTAAATTTGTTGCCGTTAAATTTAGTGTTTCACCAACACAATGTGGTCCATCATTCCCAGCAGTTACTGGACACGGAACACATGCTGCTGGTGCAGTATAGTTTTGAGTTAGTGTACATGCTGCATCTGCTGAAAAAACAGCTGTAACAACACATGCTGTTCCATCTGAAGTTAAACCATTCAATGCATAAGCCATCGGGCTGATAAAAGGTGCATTAAACACTTGTGAAACTCCACCGCATGAACTAGAAACAGTAAGGGTTCCAGTTGCTGGAGCATTTACAAAACCAACAGAACCTGTTACAGAATAATTATTTGTTGCAGGATCACATGCTGAAGCTGTTGCAGATAAAGATGTGATGGAACAGATAACTGGACACGGAGCAGGAGCCGAATAATTTTGAGTTAAAGTACATGCTGCATCAGCTGAGAATACAGCAGTAATGGTACATGCCGCTGAGTTAGCTCCTAATCCTGTGAAACTATATGCTGCTGGACTTGTAAATGGAGCATTCAGAACTACTGGGGTTCCACCACAACCATTGCTAATTGTCAACGTACCTGTTGCAGGCGCATTTACAAATGTAACACTACCACTTACATCGTATTGTTGTGTTGCAGCGGCACATGCTGTAGGTGTTGCAGTCAAACCAGTTATTGAACAGTTTACTGGACAAGGTGCTGGTGCAGAATAATTTTGAGTTAAAGTACAAGCTGCATTTGCTGAAAACACTGCAGTTACAGTACATGAAGCAGAATTTGCAGCTAAACCTGTAAAGCTATAAGCTGCTGGACTTGTAAATGGAGCATTTAAAACAACTGGTGTTCCACCGCATGAATTTGAAATTGTTAAGGTTCCAGTAGCCGGTGCATTCACAAATGTTACATTTCCACTCACGCTATATTGCTGTGTTGCCACGGCACAAGCAGTCGGTGTTGCAGTAATGGCAGATATAGCACAATTGACAGCACAAGACGGGGGTGCAGTGAAACTTTGAGTAAGTGTACAAGTTGGATCAGCTGAAAAAACTGCCGTTACGGTACAGCCTGCACCATTTGCTGGCAAGCCAGCAAGTGAATAACTTGCTGTTGTTGCATTAAATGGTGCATTAAAAACCTGAGTAACACCACTGCAGGAGTTTGTAACCGTTAATGTTCCTGAGGTTGGCGGTGTCGTATAGTTGATTGTACCAGTAACAGTATAAGTGTTTGTAGCTACAGCACAGGCACCCGGTGTTGCCGTTAAGCCAGTCATATTACAAAGAATATTGCAATTTGTTGAACCAGAACCTCCTGTTTGAGAAAATTCAATTGTACCTGCATCATCTGCAAAATTTGTTAACAATAACATATACCATTCACCTGCTACTGCATTCGGAATAGAAGCTGTTTCCTGAGCAGCTATAGAATAACTACAATCAACAGCACTAGATGATGCTAAATTAGTTGCACAGGCTGCTGCTGTACTTGTAAAAGGACCCCAAAGAGCAAAATCCACGTCAATTCCATTCCCTCCCAAATCGGTTTGTTCAATATTGATAGTAATTGGCCCTGTTGTAGCAATTTGCAAATAATACCATGCAGGGTTAGGAGTAGTCAATAAACAATCAAAATCCCCAGCATCAGCAACACCCGTATTATTAGGAAATGTATAGGTTGTGCCTGTACAAAATGGATCGGCTGTGGGGCAAGTAGCCCCCTGAGCAAATAAAGCACCTGTGCTTGTGAGTAATACAGTTAGTAGAAGTAGTAATTTTTTCATATTTATAAATTGCGTATTATAATCATACCTAAAGGTATGATGCAAATTAATGCACGAGCGTTGCATTAAAAATAATACAAATTGTTCAAAACTCGAAAAAGTGTTCAAAATTTAGCATATAAATATACATTTCTTTTCTAATTTAGCATCCTAAAATTTAATAAACCTTAAAAACTTAATAAAAATGAAAGTAACAGTAGTAGGAGCCGGAAATGTAGGCGCAACAACTGCAGATGTTTTAGCATTTCGCAGAATCGCTTCAGAAGTAGTATTGCTAGATATTCGCGAAAATTTCGCTGAAGGAAAAGCATTGGATATGATGCAAACAGCAACCTTAAACGGGTTTGAAACTCGTGTTAAAGGAAGCACAAACGATTATACTAAAACAGCAAACAGCGATGTTGTTGTTATTACAAGCGGTATTCCTCGTAAACCAGGTATGACTCGCGAAGAGTTAATTGGAATCAATGCTGGTATCGTAAAAACGGTTACTGAAAATTTATTGAAACATTCTCCAAATGCAATTGTAGTGGTTGTTTCTAACCCAATGGACACAATGACTTACTTGGCTTTGAAAGAAAGTAAAATACCTAAAAACAGAATTATTGGTATGGGTGGTATCTTGGATAGCGCTCGTTTCAAATGCTATTTATCATTAGCTTTAGATGCTTCTGCAAATGATATCGAAGGAATGGTAATTGGCGGACATGGTGATACAACTATGATTCCTTTAACACGTTTAGCTTCTTACAAAGGTGTTCCAGTTTCTCAATTTATTGATGCTGAGAACTTGAAAAAAGTAGCTGCTGATACAATGGTTGGTGGTGCTACATTAACTGGTATGTTAGGAACTTCTGCTTGGTATGCTCCAGGTGCTGCAGTTGCTGCTTTAGTTGATAGCATCTTAAATGATCAGAAAAAAATGTTCTCTTGCTGCGTATATTTAGATGGTGAATACGGACAAAAAGATATTTGTTTAGGTGTTCCAGTTATCATCGGAAAAAATGGTTGGGAGAAAATTGTTGATGTTAAATTAAACGATGAAGAGAAAGCAGCATTTGCAAAATCTGCTGATGCTGTTCGTAATATGAATTCGGTTTTGAGCACTATTAACGCTTAATCCTAATTCCATACAAACATAAAAAAGGCGACTGAATTATAGTCGCCTTTTTTTAACACCATATTACTATGATTTCTACTATTCCCTTCAAAATTTTAAACATTGATGGTGAAGGTTTTCACTTAATGATTAAAATTAAAATCAATAATAAAGTA
>JBIIOB010000113.1:0-6539 GCA_044337125.1 Bacteroidia bacterium | reverse complement strand
CTTTCATATATTTAATATCACTCGGACCTTCAGGAGTATCTATAAGGCATCCTGAAATTGATTCCATCAAAAACTCCATCTTTCTATCTGAAGGTTCAAAATCTGGATTTTTATCATTTTGAGAACACTCGTATTCTACTAAACAAGATAATAAATGTTTGTTTATTTCTCTTTTAATATAAGCTTCTACACTCCAAGTGCTTTTGTTTATGGACATTGAAAGTGCAGCTTGACCAGTAAACGTAAAATTATTTGTTGTCCAAATTTGGATATCTTCATATTTTACATTTTGTAATAGAATTGCTGGTTTCTGCCATTTAATATTTTTGTTTTTTTCAATCCCCTTCATGCTCATTGAAACTTTAATTCCATCTTCTTCTATCTTTTGCACTTCCAGTTTTAAGATTTTTTGTAGTTGCATCATAGAACTATTTACCAAATTAGGGTGAATTGCAAAATTAATTCCATTGTGATTCGTAACAACTGAAGGATAAGCAAGCATGGAGACATTTATATTTTGCTTTCTTGATTCATAGAGAATGTCATGTGCGAAGGAGGATGTTATATGATAGTTTTCTTTACCTGGAAGTGTAAATAAATCACCAATTTTCAATGAAGCATAATGAAACCAATCAGCAATATTATCTGGAACTTTTGTAAACATTTCCTTGGACTGTTCATACTGTGATTTTACAATTGAAGAAATTGGGCTTGTTCCTTTGTCAGTGCTGGTGTTTGCCAATAAACTTTGAGCCAAAACAGTTTCATTAAATTCCACAACCCATTGTGAAAGATAAAATGTTTCTCCCACTTTCAGGTTCTCTTTCATTTCCTTAAGTGCTGTAGAAGGATCTAGTGAGCAATAAAAAACGGGGGACCCTACTATATGAGCTCTTCCATTTTCTTTGGAAATATTTGGATAAGAATAGCACTTTGAAATATTTTCATCAAAATCTGGATATGCTTGAGTGATTCTATATAAATATAATGGGGCGGATTTAGAATCAAATGGAATGGAAAAACTTAACCTGTTATAAAGAGTGGTATCAATAATTTTTATGATTTCTGTAAACTCTGTTAATCCATGACAATCTTGGATAATTTTTTGGATTTTATGGTCAGTTATTTCCTTAGGGAAAATGGTGTAATTTATTCCGTGTTCATTGTCTTTATTCATTATAAATTTCTCTTTTATAATACAAAGGTAAGGAAGATGTGCCCCAATTTAGATTGAATTATATTAACATTTTGTTTAACACTTCATTATTATATCCAATCTTCTCTTTTAATTTTCGGCCTGAGTCCAGTCTTTTTAAAAATTATATCAGACATTATTTTTTCTGCCTTATCAGCAATATTTGGAAGAACAACAATGCTATCATGAATTGTAAATACTGGTGCAACATTACTGCTATAGAGTGCTTTTGCCACATCCTTTAATATGAGATGACTCTCTAATCTTTGTAGTAAGCAAGGACAATTTTTATACCCACTAGATTTCAAAAGAAGTAGAAGATTACCAATTTCAGGAAACCTGTCTATGAATGCTAATGTCGCCTTTCTAAATTTCAATGTCCATTGTGAGTAATCATCATACAGCATAATCATTGTTTGAACTTTTACGGCATCTCTAGTTCCAAATGGGTCTACCTTACCTTTTAGGAATTGTCCTTTAAACATGGTAAGCAATTCTTCATACAAATAACCAGACTCAACTAAACTTTTAAAGTTTAATTGCTCAAACCCAATGTTAGTAGGCTTTTCTATTAATTTACCTAACATAATGACTAGAGGGATTATTCCTCCTTTCTCTATCTCTTTCTCTATCTTCTCCCTTTCCTCTTTACTCCATCCGTGCCAATATATAATGCTATTCTTTCTATTTGAAGATAATCCTTTAAGTTGCTTGTATAATTCCGGAAACAGCTTTTGAACACAGCAACTATTAGAACTGGTCCACAATACTTTGTTTAATAGTGCACACAAAAGGAATGGTTGACTATTCTTAATATCTAAGCTGATTAATGGCTGTCCATTATAAGTAACATATTTTCGGAGGTAAGATGGCAACCTGACTAATGCGCTGTGCAGTCTATACCCAAAATCGTCTACAATATAATAATCAAGGTAACTGTTGAAGTTGAGAACCATTGTTTTAACAAAGGCAAATTTTTCCTCTGGTTTGATCACTTTTAAATATGTTCCAGCAAGAAAAGTTTTATTATCTTTTTTGAGAATCCGCTTAAGCTCTTTCAGTGCACCTTTTTCATCAATTTTTAGTCCTCCATCTTCCAAATACCTTGTTACAAAGTTGTACGACTTTGTGACTTCAAGAATCTTCTTTGTCCTCCGTTTCTGAAATGCATTATCAATCCGTAAAGATAACTTCTCACATTTTAGAGTATGGAATTTGGGTTCAATATCAGACGACATTAAATTTTTGTTTATTGCATAACCTCTTGATTTTTCCTTACCTGAAAAAGTAGAATAGTTCGTTGTAATATAAAGACAATCTATTACCCTTAAAAAGCCTAGATATATAGTATAATCCTTTCCTATTATATCTAATAAAGCTTCTGCATTTAGTCTGACCTCCTTTTCTTTATGATAATTAAAATGCTCATCGTCCTTCATGGCAAGTAGTTTAAAGTAGACACTCCCAATTAAAAAAGCAAAAATATCTCTGTTTCTTTCAAATTCAATTTGGTTTGACCCAGGCAAATATTCTTTTGATAGCAAATCCAAGTCAATTGTTCCCGGATAAGCAAAAGTTTTCCTTTTCATGATAATGAATTGTCAAACTGCATTGGGTCCTCTAATTGCTTGCGCTTAATCGGGCTATTCTCAGCTTCCTTAAGAATGCTTGCAATTAGCTCAACTCTATCTTGAGGTGTTCCGCAAGAATAGAAAATAGGATTGATAATGAAAACACCTGGTTCAAATGGCTCCAAAATAAAGCCAACTTTAATCAGTTTTAAAAAAGCATTTACTAGAGCCTTTTTAGTGATTTTTTTCTTTGTATGCTCTTCTATAAAACGACTTATATTATACAAACTTTCAGGATTGTAATTAATAGAATTGGATTTATCCATTCTATGGCATAAACGGTCTAAAAGTATCCTTTCAGTTGAATTTAATAAAGCCTTTTTCCAAATGGCTGCTTCAAACTCAACTATACCGTTTTCATAGTATTTATAATCTTCTCCAATGTCCCCTAATGAGGGTACAACTTTAGCCTCAAGCCACTTTTCTGAGCGGTCCTGTAATTCCCAATTTTTTTTCATGTTAAAGTTTTTTATTGCACATTAAATATTAAGCATAAAAATGCCATTGCAATTAGTTTTTAATAATTAGCTGATTGAATAGTAAAGTAAAATAAATTAGCCGACTAGCTTAGTACTTCTGGAGTTGTGTGATGTATACTTTTTCTGGAGTTATGAATGGGGTTAAACCCATCTTTCTTTTTCTGACTAATTTCTTAGTGCCTTTGTAGTGTGCTTGATTCTGCTTTTTTCTGGAACAGGGCTATTTAACTAGACCTTAAGGATAATATCCTCAGTAATATTTTTACAAATGTAAGGGATTTAAATGTAACGGGATTTACAATTTTTCCACATTTTATTATAATTGCTGTTGAAAACGTCAAAAACACTATCCTAATTGTTGGTACACAAAATTAACTACATTTACTAAATACATTTTACTTAAAATTTTATTGAGTTTATGATCACAGGAGAATTAAAATCACAAGTAGATAAAATATGGGAGTCATTTTGGACTGGAGGAATCTCTAATCCATTAACCGTTATTGAGCAATTTACCTATTTGCTATTTATCAGAAGGCTTGATGAAATACAGTTGTTGGAAGAGAAGAAAGCCAGTATGATTAAAAAGCCTATTGCAAATCCTATTTTCACAGCTAAGCAGCAAGGACTAAGATGGAGCTCTTTTAAAAATAAAGACCCTGAAACCATGCATGAGCTTTTCACTAAAGTAAAAGAGGGAAGCCTAAATGTTTTTGAGCATATGAAACAAACAGGCTCAACAGCAGGTGTATTTGCTCAGTATATGAAAGATGCCAGCTTTGAAATTAAAAAGCCAAGGCTGTTAGATCAGGTTGTTCAGATGATTGATAAAATCAAAATGGAGGACAGAGATACTAAGGGTGATTTGTATGAGTACATGTTATCTAAAATTGCCACAGCAGGAACTAATGGGCAATTTAGAACTCCAAGACATATCATTAAAATGATGGTGGATTTGGTGGAGCCAAAACAAGATGATACTATTTGTGATCCTTCTTCAGGCACGTGTGGATTTTTGGTAACTGCCGGAGAGCATATACATGATAAGCACCCTGATTGGTTTAATGACAAGAAATTTAGAGAACATTATAACAACAAAATGTTTTCAGGTATTGAGTTTGACAACACCATGTTAAGAATTGGTGCTATGAACTTACAACTACATGGCATTGAAAACCCTAACCTAATAGGTAAAGATTCATTAAGTGAAGCTAATGCAGACATTAGAGATAAGTACACACTCATTTTAGCTAATCCTCCATTTAAAGGAAGCTTAGATTATGATGCAGTTGAATCCTCATTACTTAAAATAGTAGAAACTAAAAAAACAGAATTATTGTTTTTAGCACTCATGTTAAGGATGCTTAAAACAGGTGGTAGATGTGCCGTGATTATACCTGATGGAGTATTATTTGGTAGCAGTAATGCACACAAGCAAATAAGAAAAGAAATTATTGAGAACAATAAATTAGAAGCCATCATCTCTATGCCTAGCGGTGTGTTTAAGCCTTATGCAGGAGTTAGCACAGCTATTATGATATTTACTAAAACAGGTAATGGTGGTACAGATAATGTATGGTTTTATGATATGCAAGCTGATGGTTATAGCTTAGATGATAAACGTGCTGAGGTAAAAGATAATGACATCCCTGATATTATTAAAAGATACCACAGCCTAAAAGCAGAGAGTAAAAGAAAGAGAACTGATAAAAGCTTTATGGTGCCCTTTGCAGAAATTAAAGCTAATGATTGGGACTTAAGCATTAACCGTTATAAAGAAGTAGTGCATACAGAAGTAGTTTACTCATCTCCTGCCAATATTATTAAAGAAATTAAAAGCTTAGACCAAGATAGAGCTAAAGCATTACATACCCTAGAGAAGCTGTTGAAATGAGTAAATGGGATAAAGTGAAAATCGGAGATATATTTCAAGTTACTTCTGGTGGAACTCCAAGCAGAGACAAACCTGAATACTATGTCGGGGGTACTATTCCTTGGGTTAAAACTGGTGACTTGAAAGGAAAGTTTGCTAATCATCCTGATGAATATATTACTACAGAAGCTCTTAAAAATTCAAGTGCAAAAATATTTCCAAAAGACACTGTACTTTTAGCAATGTATGGTGCTACAATTGGTGCATGTTCAATTTTACCATTTGAAGCTGCAACCAATCAAGCCTGTGGAGCTTTATTACCATCAACAAAATGTGATGTTAATTTTTTATATTATTTTCTTAAATCAATCAAATCTGAATTAATAAATAAAGGTGTTGGTGGAGCTCAACCAAATATTTCAGGAGGGATAATTAAAGAACTCCAAATCCCCTTACCACCACTTGCAACCCAACAAAAAATAGCAGCCATATTAGATGCAGCAGATGAGTTAAGGCAAAAAGATAAAGCTCTTGTTGCAAAATATGATGAGCTTACACAAGCCCTGTTTTTAGATATGTTTGGAGATCCTATAACTAATCCTAAAGGGTGGGAGAAAAGAAAGTTAAATGAATTTTTGGAGGTTCTAGTAGATGTTGGTTCTAATGGAGGTAATGATTGGGTTTCAGCTAATATTAAAATGAAAGATGAAGAAGATTATGCTATTATGATAAGAACAGTAAATCTTAATCTGAATAATTTTAACAATAATCTTAAATATGTATCTGAGGAAACATATAATTTGTTTAAAAAAACAAAAGTATATGGTGGCGAAATAATTATGAATAAGATTGGAAGTGCTGGTAATTTTTGGTTGATGCCAAATTTAAACAGACCAGTTTCACTAGGATTGAATCAATTAATGATGACTTTTAAGAATTTAGAAAAAATGTTTTTTTATCACTATTTTTCTACTGATTTTGGTAAAAAAGTAATAAACTCCAAATTGAATGGAGCAACAACTAAATCTATAACCAAAACAGCATTAAGAGATTTAGATATTTTATTCCCCCCAATTAAACTCCAAAACCAATTTGCAGAAAGAGTAAAGATAATAGAAGAACAAAAAAGTACAGCACAAACAAGTGCACTAAAATCAGAAGAATTGTTTAACAGCCTATTACAAAAGGCATTTAATGGGGAGTTAGTATGAGCAACTTTAAATTTCTTCAAAAAGAGTGGGCATCCCTTTACAGCAAAATTATTATTGCTGAAGAAAGAGCCTACAAGGAACCTGTGTATACGGCTAGTACTTGTAGGTTAGTACTTGAAGAAAGCATGCACCTGTTATATGCTATTGAGC
>JBIIOB010000112.1:0-6544 GCA_044337125.1 Bacteroidia bacterium | reverse complement strand
TCTTTGAATCACTGTTGCTGGAAGATTGGAAGTTGAAATGGTCGGAGTAATAGGGCAGTTAATTCCACATGTTAAATAATCTCCGTTATCTTTTAGGAAATCACCCGCTCCGGCACCTACCCTAAAACCCATACCTGAACTTTGTCGTGTGGCAGCTATACTGTCTGTTGTTGATTCTCTGCCAATTCCATTCACGTAATAAATATAACTTGAAGATGTTGGAGGAGTATATTTACTATTCGATACCGTAATTGAATAAAAGGCACTCTGGTTAGTTTCAATTAGGGTTCGCCTTGTAGTTGACAATGCAGACGAAAAAATATGAAATTCAGATAGATTACCAGGCCAAAGTTGAGAGGTGTTATTAGTACTATACGCTCCGCCTAATAGGAAACCAGTTCCGGCAACCGATGTGCCATTTTTCAAAGTCAACGCACTTCCATTAGCACTTGGAATTAAACCTGTTGCTCCAGTTGCGGAAACCATTGTCATAATCGCTTGAGAATTTAATGCAATTCCAGTTGCAGGAGTACAGGCTGCAATATCATTCCAGGTTGCAACTCCATTACCGTTAAAGGTTGCATAGTTTCCTGCTAATACCCCCAAGTAACCAAAAGCATCACCAGTTGAACTTATATTTACAAGCCTTTGATACCCTCCGCAACAACCGCCATTTGCAGTACGTGTTGCAATAACGTTTAACGAATAAGGTTGTGTTATATTCATAGTTGATTGAATTAACCAATTACTTGTTCCATCTAAAGATATGGCAGGTTTACCATTTTGTAAACTCATAACTCCCGAGTTTAAAATTTTAGGTTGATTACCAGTTGCTGGCTGTGTGGCATCTCTGCCATTTCCACTTTGATCGTACCATCGAGTAATAAAAGCACTCGGAGGTGTTACAGGTAGTGTAGGAGGAACAGAAGGTCCGCTTATTCCGTAATAAACCGATTGTCCATATTCTATGTATTGCCTGTCAGTTGCTGATAAAGCTGAACTAAAGTAAATGAGTTCCTGAATATCTCCATTATGCCCTTGAGTATTAGCAGTAGGTATGGTACCAATGGCAAATTCACCCGCAGTTATATTCATGGCAGCAGGCGTACCGATATTAGTCATTGCTTGTGAGGTACCATTTATCCACTGTGTTAAAGCCGGTAAAGATGTTCCTGGCAAAATTTGGGATGAAATATACCAAGTATTGGTGTTTAGCAAAGTGCTACCAACCATACCGGCACCTAGGTTTTCCACACCATACCTTCCTTGCGTGGCGCTGTTAAAGGCAAACCATGCGCCATACCTTCTGCCGCCTCCTCCGTTATCGCCCCAGCCAAATAATTCGCCACCGGGGTTAGCAAGCCCTCTTGCTCGCCAAACACACGATGTACTTACCGGTTGAGTTGTAAGAAAGAATGCGTTTTTGAGGTATGTGCCATTAAAGAATATTGAGGGGCGGTTTGAAGCGTTTTTTTCTATAATACCTACGTTGATAATTCTTGGTTGTAAACCAGGTGTTGCTTGTGTGGCGTGCCTGTTGTTTCCACTTTGATCATACCACGTTGTTACAAAGGCACTTGGTGCTCCTGCAGGTAAAACAGATGGCAATAACGGTCCACTTATGTTATAGTATTGCGACTGTCCCCATTCTAAGTATTGGCGATCAGTATTTGATAGCGCGCTTTTAAAGAGAATAACTTCTGACATTCGGCCGGAGAAAAAACGGCTGGGACCACTGTTCCAAGCTCCAATGAGAAAACGGGTTTGGATGGTATATACGCCACAATAAGTGCCTGTAGAAACGTTTATTCCATCCCTGTATAAGAATTCGTTGGTTGTAGTGTTTATCCAAGTAATGAGGCGAAGACTGCCATTTCCTGTTGTGAGAACATCCTGACAGGAGGCACCAGGGCAACTGCTGCACATAGATGGATTGGTAAGGCCTGCCGTGATAGGTCTATTGACTAAGTCAGGTCTATCTTGAATCACAAATCCCGGGGAAGCGCCCCCGCAGCTGTGGTTATTGTCTATTAAGGCCTGGATATTAGCTATGGAAGTTCCAACAGTGGTCCAGGCAGCCAACACGCTGGCACTAAAACCTGTATATCCGGTAGTGGAGAAGGAATTCGTGGTGAAGTAATCATTTATTCCATCAAAAAATAGTGTAGGTACTCCATTTCTGCGCTCAACAACTCCAGCATTAATGATACGAGGTTGGTTCGCTGCTGCCGGTGGAGAAACATTGATCCCGTTTCCACTCTGGTCATACCATATTGTTACAAAGCCACTGTTACCGACCCCAACAAATGTTTTTAAAGCAGTGGTATCCAGGTCGCCAGCTGCAGTAAAACCAATGTTACTGGTTGCATTATCACTGCTTCGCCTCACTTGAATAGCCGAACCGGCATAGGCACAACGTAATCTCCTTAAACTATAGGCAACATTGGCACCAACCGATAAGGCACTTATTGGATTAGAAGCCATAACGAATGCTTTCAGTGCAACTGTATCCAAATCACCATTAGCAGTAAATCCAATATCTCGAGTAGCATTATCACACGACCTTCTAACATTAATGGCATTGCCTGTGTAGGCACACCTTAATTTTCTTAAACTGTAGGCACCTTGAGCAGAGGGAGTGATGGCACTTAAAGGATTGCCAGATAAAACAAAATTTCTTAGCGCTGTGGTGTCGAGGATTCCGCAGGAAGTAAAACCTATGTTTGTAGTGGCATTATCACATTCTCTGCGAGCCTGTATGGCATTACCAGTGTACGTTGGAACCAACTTTCGTAGGCCGTAATTGCCTGCCGCACCGTAATGAACCTGAGCATTTAAATGAGTATTTAAACCAAAAAGATTTATTAATGCAAATACAAGTATTAAAAAGGTCTTTTCTAATACACACACGCTCTCTCTCATTACGGAGATAAAGGATTTGGAGGTTATAACAGAAATTATATTTCTCATTTAAACAGTATGAGTTCGGTAAAGATAAAAATTTTTTATACTTAAAGGTATATTATACTCAACTAATTTGGAAGTTAACTGGCAAAATTGCACAGTTACATAGCTTCTTTTACTGAAAACAATTTTAATCTCCTCTTCTCTTGAATTGATTTTTGATAATATCCGTAAAACAAAATTGATAACGTCTCAAGACTCGCAATAGTTCTTCAGCCATTTCATCGCTATAATTTTCAAATCCGGGAGATGATTTTAATTCATTAAAACTTAAACGTTTTTTAGGTTTTGAGTATATAATTTTTTAGTTGGGTTTTGGGTGAACCGGACTCTAACTCACAATTGCTTCATTATCAATGCAAGTATAAATTCGGATTATTTAACCACTAAACTATCGAAATGATTTTTTATTTGAAATTCCTTGATTCTACTAGGGTTTAGAAACAAAAAAGCAGACTATTAAAAAATAGTCTGCTTCAGTACCCCCTTCCAGACCAAATATGAACGAAATCCTTGAAGATACTAGGGACTTTGCTCGGATTTGGGACTTGTACGGTCACCAGTTTACCGAAGTTTGATTACGATTTGAAAATTTCCGCTTAAATCTTATTTAGGATTAAATTCTAAGGGAGGTTCCACGCCCATTAAATTTTTTACAAAAAAGTCGAATTTCCTTCTTGTAACATATCGAATTTTGTTTACATTGTCGTGACCCGCGCTTGGTACAATGAGCAAATCAAAATCCTTATTATACTTTATAAGCTCATCCACCAATTTCATTGTTGAAACTACATTAACATTGTTATCTAAAGCTCCATGCAACAAAAATAATTTACCCCTAATTTTTGAAGCATTAACAATATTCGATTGCTCTTCATATTTCTTGCTCAAAAGTCCCATATATAACTCTGGGTAAAACTCTTTATCAATTCTAAAATCATGACACCCTGCTGAAGAAAAGGCAACTTTGTAAAATTCAGGATGAAGAATAAGGGCTCTAACTGCATCATATCCCCCATGTGAATGCCCGTAAATTCCCACTTTGGTTGTATCCAAAAAAGGATGTATTGCGGATAATTCCCTAATCGCCTTAATATGATCCTCGCAGCCAATGTCACCAAAATTTTGATATGAAAAATCGCGAAATATTTTTGAACGGAATCCTGTACCCAAACCATCAACATTAATAACAATAAAACCTAGTTGAGCCATTGAGTAATCTCCTGAACGATTTAATGCATCATCAAACGATTTAGGAGTTCTTATTGTATATGGACCGCTGTATGAATCATCAATAATTGGATACTTTTTCTGAGGATCGAAATTATATGGCTTTATTAAAACTCCATAAATATCTGTAACACCATCGCGTGCTTTAAGTTTAAACGGTTCAGGTGCAATCCATCCAATGGATTTTAATCCGCTCACATCAATTTTTTCAAGTTCAAAAGTAGTGCTGCCATCACTTATTTTTTTTATTACCCAAGAAGTTGGCTCAGAAACAGTAGAATAAGAATCCAAAAAATATTCTTCGCTCTCAAGTATACTAATTTCATGTTCCGCTGCCTCAGGAGTTAAGTGTTTTAATCCTGTGCCATCAAAATTAATTTCGTAAAGATGTCTATAATAAGGGTCTTGATTCGTTTCTTTTCCTGATGCAACAAAGTAAATTTTCCTTTTATTTGCATCTACTTTTTTAACCTCCCGAACAATAAAATTTCCCAAAGTTATTTGATTTTTTACTTGCCCATTTTCCAAGTTAAAAAGATACAAATGATTCCAACCGTCTTTTTCTGACATCCAAATAAATTCATTTGTGTTTGAAAGTGGTTGAAAGTACTCATAAGAGATATCAACGTATGTAGACGAACTTTCAGTGTATAGTATTTTTGTTTTCCCTGAAATTAAATCAATTTCAATCAAGCTTCTACTCTTATAACCACGAGAATGAATAATAGTGTAAACTTTATCCGTTTTATCTGTCCAATAAAAATTTTCAGGAAGAAACTCTGTCAAGAAATTCTCCATTGGATTTAATTCAACGGGAATACTCTTTTTTGTCTCAACATCATAGATAAAATAAGTCACCATTGTTAAATCAGTATCTCCAGGCATTGCTCGTTCGTAGGATAAAACATGCGGTCTCATTCCGTCTTCAGGTACCCAATTAATTGCAGACATTTCTAATGACTTGGAACGATTGTATTTAGGAATGATTATCTTTTTTGAATCAGGTGACCAAAAAATATTGGTTTCGTAATTTGGTTTTTCCTTGTCTGTATAATCCCTCATTGAATAATAGTCAAGCCATGTTCCATAACTAATTTTATCATTTCCATCTTCTGTAATTGAAATTGTATTCCCAGAAGCAATATCTTTAAGCTTCAAATTATAATTTTCGGTAAAAACAGAAAATTGACCATTAGGTGATGGCACAACATTTTCCTCCTCTATACTATTATTCTGTTTTACAATTTTATCTTTTTTGATTTCATATTTCCAAACAAAATCATTGTAGCTAAAAGTAAAGTAGCTACTTACTTCATTCAAATTTATAGCGCTAAAAGGCAAATTATATGGAGTAAATTTACCTTCTGTTGCCTTATTAAATTGCTTTACAAATTTCTCTTGGTCAAATGCAGGTAATTTAGTTTTACGTTTAAGGTCAACGTGGATAAATTCTTGTCCACGTCTTGTTTGTTTTAAGTATGTGAGATTTTTCGAGTTTTCTACTTCTGAAAACTGAAGGATTTTATCATAACTATATTTCTTAATGGAATCTCTAAAAAAATTTGTTGCTTTCTGATAATCTTTTATGGTTCCTTGTCCTAAACAATTTAATTGAATGAAAACATAAATGAGGCCTAAAACTTTATTTTTTTTCTTCATCAGTTCTTATTATTTTTTAAAAATAACAATTTAATGGTCATATAATTTTTTAATGAACAACTTGTTTGCTGTCACCTACAAAACTAATCTGGATTTGCACTAATCGCCTCCCAGACTCGAATATATAACTGCTTGAAAATAACCTATTTTGTGTTTTAACGATACTTTATCGAACCAAAAACCCCTGATAAATAAGGCTTTATCAGGGGTTTTCCGGTTTAGTACCCGGGACCGGAGTCGAACCGGTACGGTTTCCCACAGGTGTTTGAGACCAGCGCGTCTACCAATTCCGCCACCCGGGCATTTGTTATTTGGGAAAGCGGGACGCAAAACTACCTAAATGTTTTTGAATAGCAAAAAATATTGCTTAAAAAGCAGCATTTTTTTGTCAAAAACTACATTTTTTAGTACATTTGCCTCCCTTATAAAAAGGCCATGCATCACAAAGTAAAAATATTTTCAGGTTCAGCTTCACGTTATTTAGCTGAAAACATTGCTCAAAAATATGGGCAAGAGTTAGGTAAAGTATCCTTGCTTCGCTTTAGCGATGGGGAGTTTCAAACTTCTTTTGAAGAAACCGTTCGTGGAACGGATGTGTTTATTATGCAATCTACTTTCCCGCCAACGGATAATTTATTCGAACTTTTAATGATGATTGATGCTGCAAAACGTGCATCTGCTAACCGAATTA
>JBIIOB010000111.1:0-6599 GCA_044337125.1 Bacteroidia bacterium | reverse complement strand
TATTAGCTAGCTTTGAGTTTTTAATTATCCGGTAAATTACATGTGAAATTTTTGCTTTTTTTACAAAACAATAAAGGCGAAACATTTTGTTTCGCCTTTATTGTTTTGTGTATTTGTATATTTTATGCTTTAATCAAAGCTGGTTTTTTAAGTTGTACTAAATAAAATGCACCGAATAAAATGGCATTAAAGAAAAGGTCACCAGCTAAAGTAGGACCAAAGAAAGGAATGCCTAAAGCATAAGTAGTGCTTAACCCTGCAGCACCTCCAACAAATCCACTTGCAGCCCATACACCAAAGTTGGTAAGGATAAAGAATACAACTGAAGATACAATTGAACCTGTAGCTACTGATGTGATGGTTACATTACGTTTTACCATAAAACCAATCATGGTTGTTAAGATAAATCCAACGTATACATACACCATTGTGTTGTGGAATCCCCAACCTGTTGTTAATTCTAATAAAAGATCACTAATGAACATTGCAACTAAAGGCATAATGAATGCCATTGCTTTGTTACTGTAATAAACACCACCAAACAATGCCATTGCAGCAATAGGCGTAAAGTTTGGAATGTGAGGGAATACACGTGTGATAGCAGCAACTAAAATCACTGCAGTTAAAAATAAAAATCGAGGTGTTATAATTTTGTTTGTCATAGTTTAATTATTATTGAGCAAAAATAAGATTTTTAATTTAATAAATAAACCTAAAATTTAGGTTTGAATAATTCCCACATTGTATGCTTTTGTTATAGGAGCATGGTTAGCAGCTTCTATTCCCATAGATATCCATTTGCGCGTATCTAACGGATTGATGATTGCATCCATCCATAAACGTGCAGCAGCATAATAAGGTGTTGTCTGACTGTCGTAACGGTCTTTTGTTTTGTTATACAGTTCAGCTTCTTTCTCAGGAGTAATTTCTTCGCCTTTCGCTTTTAAAGAAGCCACTTCTATTTGAACCAATACTTTTGCTGCTTGTGCGCCACCCATTACCGCCATTTGTGCGGTTGGCCATCCAATTATTAAACGTGGGTCGTATGCTTTTCCACACATTGCATAGTTTCCAGCTCCGTAGCTATTTCCGATAACCACCGTAAATTTTGGAACTACCGAGTTAGCCATTGCATTCACCAACTTAGCGCCATCTTTAATAATTCCACCATGTTCTGATTTAGATCCAACCATAAAGCCAGTTACATCTTGTAAAAACACCAAAGGAATTTTCTTTTGATTGCAATTCATAATAAAGCGAGCTGCTTTATCAGCGCTATCACTATAGATAACACCACCAAATTGCATTTCACCTTTTTTCGTTTTAACAACCTTACGCTGATTTGCAACAATTCCAACCGCCCATCCGTCTACACGTGCTAAACCACATACAATACTTTGTCCGTACCCTTCTTTGTATTCTTCAAAGTCAGAATTATCCACCAAGCGCGCAATGATTTCTTGCATATCGTATTGCTTGTCGCGTGTATCAGGAATAATCCCCACCATTTCTTTAGGATCTTTCTTAGGCTCAACCGCTTTTTCGCGATTAAAACCAGCTTTGTCGAAATCACCAACCTTGCTCATGATGTTACGGATGCGTGTTAGACAATCCTTATCATCTTTGCATTTATAATCGGTAACACCCGATATTTCGCAATGAGTAGTTGCACCACCCAATGTTTCATTGTCAATATTTTCACCAATAGCCGCTTTTACTAGGTAAGAACCAGCTAAGAAGATACTACCTGTTTTGTCAACAATCATGGCTTCATCGCTCATGATAGGCAGGTAAGCACCACCAGCAACACAGCTTCCCATTACTGCCGAAATTTGCAGAATGCCCATGCTACTCATGATGGCATTGTTACGGAAGATGCGTCCAAAGTTTTCTTTATCAGGAAAAATTTCATCTTGCAAAGGAAGGTAAACACCTGCGCTATCTACAAGGTAGATAATTGGTAAGCGGTTTTCCATGGCAATTTCTTGCGCACGTAAATTCTTTTTTCCGGTGATAGGAAACCAAGCACCCGCTTTTACAGTAGCATCGTTTGCAACAATGATACATTGTTTGCCACTTACGTAGCCAATAACAACCACAACACCGCCTGCCGGACAACCACCATGTTCTTTGTACATGTCGTCACCAACAAAAGCTCCAATTTCAATTGTTTTGGAATCTTTATCGATTAGGAATTCGATGCGTTCACGAGCCGAAAGTTTTCCTTGTTCGTGTTGTTTATCGATACGTGCTTTTCCGCCACCTAAATATATTTTTGCTAATTTTTGCTCCATCGCAGAAATCAGCAAATTCATTTTGTCTTCGTTCTTATTAAATTCTAAATCCATAGATATAAGGCTTAATTTTTTACTCAATTTTCAAGCACCCAAATATAACAACAAAATGCTATCAAAAGTTCATTTTATTGAGGAGTTTATACCTTGAAATAAGATGGATTTTAATCTTTTTTATTGTAAAAAAAGGAGATGGAGAGCATGGCAATAAAAAAGAGGATTAATTTACCTGCATAAGGTAAAATACTGATTACCGTGCCTTGGTTGAGGAACAATTTATGAAAACCGCTTAAGCTCCAGTTCAAAGGAGAAAACTCAGATAATATACGTACCGATTCGGGCATCACATAAACGGGAACCCAAATGCCACCCAATGCAGCAAGAATAACCACACTCACAGCTCCAAATGTGGAGGATTGTTGATGGGTTTTAAAAATGGTTCCAACCATCACTCCGAATCCTGTGGCAGCTAATCCTGTACAAATAATAATGATGGCTATACCGAGTAGGCTGTTCCCGATGATTAATTTTGGTAATCCAAACAGAGGAAGTAAGTACATCCCAACCAATAACATGAGTATTGCTTGAATAATGGTAATGAATAAGTAAGCGGTGATTTTGCCTGCAAGCACTGTCATAAAAGAGCCTGGCATGGTTCGGATGCGTAAAAAACTTCCATCATCACGTTCTTTGATAATGCTTCCAGCCATGGAAATAACAATAAAAAATATTCCAAAAATGGTCCATGCAGGCACATTGTGCTGAACCGAATTTAATTGCAACGCTTCAGTGGGCGTTTCAATGGTGGTGACTTCATTAAAATTGACAAACTCTGCCAATGGTTCCTCTTTATTGATTTGCTCCGACTCTTTATTGAGCTCTTTGCTAAAAAAGGCAAGCAAGGTTTGTGTTTCGATTTTAGAAGTGGATTGTTTGAGCGAATTGAGAATGCTAATTTTGAATGATTTTTTTGTGTCGGGAGCAAAGAGAATACTCAGGTTAAGTGCTTCTGTTGTTGCCGTTTCTGAAACAGTAGAATCGCCCAAGCCAGCAGCAGCTAATTTTTTAGTTACAAACAAATCAACATTCTGATTGAGTTGTGCTGTTGCGTTTTTAGGAATAATGATTCCAATTTCAAAGTCGCCCGCTTTTACTTTTTGTTTAACAACATCATCCGCTATTGTTTCTTTATTGATTTCAAATATTTTAGAATCGATTAATCCTTTTTCAATGGATTTACCTAAGGATCCAGTATCATTGTTGACCAGCAACAATGGGATTTTCATTTCTTGATAATCTTTAAAAGGAGCATCCTGAATCAATGCCATAATGGTAATCATGGCCATGGGCATCAGGAACATAATCGCCAATCCACCTCTGTCGCGCAGCAGAATCAATAGTTCTTTTCGTATGGTAGATAGTAGACGTAGCACCTTAATCTCTTAATTTTTTACCGGTTAATTGCAAAAACAATTGTTCTAGATTAGAGCAATTGTGTTGTTGGATTAATTCTTTTGGTTTGCCTTGTGTAATTATTTTTCCGGTATCGATGATGGCAATATCGGAGCATAAATTTTCTGCTTCTTCCATCAAGTGAGAAGTGTACACGATTGTCATTCCTTGTTTGTTTAGCAAATGCAAATGCTCTGTAATCATGTTTCTTGATTGAACATCAACACCAACGGTTGGTTCATCTAAAAACAAAATTTTTGGTGTATGTAATATGCCCGCAATCAAATTGATTCTGCGTTTCATACCACCCGAGAATGTTTCGATGCGTTTGTTACTAACGTTATCTAATCCAACTATTTTTAAATGTTCAGCTATTTTTTGTTTTAAGTCAGCACCTTTTAAACCATACATGTTTCCAATGTATTGAAGGTTTTCGAAAGCGGTTAAAGTAGGGTAGAGCGCAATTTCTTGAGGAACTACACCAATACTTTTTTTAATTTCTTCTAATTGATTATTCAGATTAAAACCTTGAACGAAACCAGATCCGCTACTAGGTTTTATTAAGCCACACAACATGCTAATGGTGGTTGTTTTGCCAGCACCATTGGGGCCAAGCAAACCATAAATAACACCTTTATTGATGGTAAGGGAAATGTCGTTTACGGCAGGGGATACTGCATTTTTATAAATCTTTATCAGATTCGTAACTTCAATTGCAGCGTTTGAGTTCATTGATGGATTGGTGTTCTTTGTAAAAATAGTAAAATATTTTAATCAAGAATCAAAAGAGATTCTTCACTCCATTTCATTTCGTTCAGAATGACAAAAAGTGTCCTGTGCGTTTGTCATGCTGAGGCACGAAGCATCTCTAATCAAGCTGTTCGTTCAGAAACGTCCAATTAGGATTAAATTCAGTAATAATTAGTTCCTTTTTGATTCTTAATAACCCTTTAATCTGTTTTTCTCGTTTTATTGCATGCTCAATGTATTGGAATCTTTCCCAGTAGACCAAGTAAATACAATTATACTTTCCTGTGAAATGAGCTTTTTTCGTATTAGAGTCTTCAATATGCTCAATTAATCTTCTTTTAAGATTATTAGTAACTCCAGTATAAAGTATTTCTTTTGACTTATTAGTAGTGATATAAACGAAGTAATTATGAGTACCTATAGGCTTCATAATAAATAGTTAGTTTGAAAAAGAATAAGATGGGTTAATCCTTTTTAAGGAAAATTTTCATTTCGCAATCAGCAACCGGTTCACCGTTTAATGTTGTTTTTCCCGTGATCAGTGTTACATCAAAAATAATTTGTTGAATCACCACTTCTGTTTTTAATTCGGAACCAACAGGAGGTAACTGATGAATGTTTAAACGTTTGATTGCACCGATGTAGCCAACTGGAGGATTTACTTTTTCTCCATTTTGTTCTAATAATGAAACCATGTAGCCAACACGTAAAGCAGCAGTTTGAGCAATATTCTCAACAATGCCAGGTTCACGTAAAACACCATCCATGCAAAATATATTATCCGCTTTTACGGAAAATCCGGAGATGGTGGTGGTATCATCATTAAACCAAAGTTTATCCACCATTTCGATGGGTGGTTTTTGTGGGATAAGTGCAGAAACTGCAGCACCTTCTATGATGGGTTTTTCTAGTGTTTGCATAAACTAAACAACAGTTAACAATGCATTTGCGTAGGAGAAACGAGCGCTTTCTGGAACGGTTAATGCAATTTTTTGTCCTTTTTGTAATTTACCTGAATTCATTAACTCTTCAATAGCAAGGAAAATAGAGGCAGCGCCAATATTTCCAACTTTTGTTAAGTTCACAAACCATTTTTCTTGAGGTAATTCAACACCATATTTTTTCATTTCATCATCCACTTTTGAGCGGAAATATTCTGATGAAATATGTGGTAAAAACCAGTCGATGCTCTTTGGATCAACATTGTGTTTTTTGAAAAGTTCAACGTATTTTTTTGTGCCTAATTGAGCAATGTGTAGGTCGAGTAGGCGAGTATCTTGTTTCATGGCAAAGATAGATTTCTCCAGCCATTCTTTTGGTTTGAATTCGCTCCAACCATGCAAGTTTCCGTCTGCATCTTTTTCGCCACCAACATACATACAAGCTTCCACTTCGCTTGCAAAAGAGCAGATTTCAATCCATTCAATTTTTAGTGATAATCCGTCTGGATTAGGTTTGTTTGAAAGCAAAGTAGCTGCAGCACCATCCGATAGCATCCAACGTAAAAAATCTTTTTCAAAAGCAAGAATTGGATTTTCTTCTAGTTCATTTAACTTGTTTGCTTCCTCTTCAAATGTTTGTGCACTCATCCAAGTCGATAATTTCTCGGAGCCAGTAGTTACTGCATTGTTTGAGTTTCCGGTAAGGATAGACATGTAAGCATATTTCAATGCATTCATTCCTGAGCAACAAGAACCAGAAAAAGTAATTGTTTCAATTGGTTTTGACTTTAACAATCCATGCACCATTACACCATGAGCAGGTAATATTTGATCAGGAGAAGTGGTACCGCTCGTCAATAATTCTATATCATCTAATTTAAATCCGTTTGTACACAATCCTTTGATTGCTTCAGCAGTTAATTCGGCATTGGTATGCGTGCTATTTCCTTGTTTATCTCTTGAATAATAACGGGTTGTGATTTTGTTATTTCTGAGAACGATTGATTTCGAACGAGATTTTTTGCCACCCACAAAACCTAAATATTCTTCCATTTCGTCATTGCTGACAGGAGCCCCGGGCAAAAATTTTGAAATTCTATTAATGTAAACTGATTTATCCATAGACTCTAAAAAGCGTTTTTTCTTGTAATTATGCCGTAGC